>JAPKZJ010000090.1 GCA_026393855.1 Candidatus Aminicenantes bacterium | reverse complement strand
TCCATCTGGGGGCAGAAGTCCCCGGCCTTCAGCTTGAACATGTCCACGGTAGCCTTGCAGGCGTAGAGCTTGCAGCCGGCGTCGGCGACCATCTCGATGAACTCGGGCACCGGCGGGATGTCGATCTTGTCCATGGTCTTCTTCATCATGCCCGTGGCCATGGCCGAAAAGCCGGGCAGCATGCCCAGCATCGTGACCATATGCATGCCCGGGTTGCCGACGGTGGCGATCTTGATCTTGCCCATCCGCTTGGTGATGATGGCGTCGAGCCCGAAGAAGGTGAAGAATAAATTCGCTTCGATCCCCTCCATCCGGGCGCCGTTGGCCATGATCAGGCCGGGATAAACGCCGTCCAGGCCGCCCTTGGAGATGACGATCGAGACTTTCTTGATTTTTTCTTCCATGATCGTTCCTTGATGCGCGCCGGCGCACCCGTCAGACGCAGCCCTCGGGCTTCTTCAAGCCGGCGATCTTGGCCGCCTTCTTGGCCGGGCCGCCGGGGAAGAGCTCGTAGAGCTCCTTGGTGCTGGCGACGCCGGATTTGTTGAGCTTGCGGATACTGGGGGCCTGACCGTTCTCGCGGAATTCCTTCTGCATGAACTCCAGGACCTTCCAATGGGCGGGGGTGAGCTCGGCGATCCCCTCTTCCTTGGCGATGGCCACCGCGATGTCCCGCGTCCACCGACCGAAGTCGGTCAGGTAACCTTCCCCGTCCACGTCGACGAGGGCGCTGCCGTAAGTCTTCTGAGGCATGGATCTCTCCTTATATTTGTTTCGGGCGCTTTTTTCCCGCCATCTTCATCCTGGAGGGAACGAACGGAATCGGCCGGCCCCGCAGGAGCATGTGCCAGTAAATCCAGCGGAAGGCCAGCTTGCCCCAATGGTTCAGGCGGCTGGGCTTGAGCAGGGGCAGGGGGCCAAGCCAGGGGAAAGGGAACTTCCCGGGCAGGGGCTCGGTCTCGTAGTTGAAATCGATCAGGATGGCCCGGTGGTGTCCGGACTCGATGAAGCAGTTGGAGTGGCCGTCGAAGGCCGGATCGAGGGGTTGGCCGTCGATGGCCCGGATGAGGTTCTCGGCCAGAATCTCGGACTGGAAATGGACAACCGACCCGGCCTTGGAGGAGGGCAGATCGGTGGCATCGCCGATGGCGAAGATGTTGGCGTGCTTTTTGGAACGGAGCGTCTGGGGATCGGTAGGGATATAGCGGAACTCGTTGCCCAGGCCCGACCGTTCGATCATCTCCGATCCCATGTTCGTCGGGACGGTCACCAAAAGGTCGTAGGCCACTTCACGGCCGTCGAATCCGACAAGCTTGCGACCCGCGGCGTCGATCCGCTCGGCGTTGAAGTCGGCCACCATGCGGATGCCCTTCTCGGCCAGCATCGCGCCCAACGCGGCCGAGGCGACAGGCTTGGTGAAGGCCCCCGGCAGGGGCGTGACATAAACGATCTCGACCTTATCCCGCTTGTCGTGCCGGCGCAGGCAGTCGTCGCAGAAAAAGGCGAACTCGAGCGGCGCCACCGGACACTTGATGGGCGTCTCATTGACGTGCACGACGATCGTCCCGCCCGGAAACGACTTCATCTTCGCGGCCAGAGCCTCGGCTCCGTCGGGGGTGTAGAAGTCGAAAATCGTGTCCCGCCAGCCCTCCAGCATGCCGGGCGTTTCGGCCGGCTGGATCCAAGCCCCGGTGGCGACGATGAGATAATCATAGGGGATCCTGCGTCCGTCCTGGAGCAGGACTTCGTTGGCGGCCGGATCGATGCGGTCGATTTCGGCCACCAGGAACTCGACGCCCTTGGGCAGGAACTTCGACCTGGGCTTGACGATCTGCTTCTTGGTCAGAAAGCCGAAGGGAAGGAACAGGAACCCGGGCTGGTAATAGTGCTCGTCGTCCCGATCGATGACGGTCAAAGCCCATGCGGACCGGGAGAGGCGCTTGCGGAGAAGGTTGGCCATGACGGTCCCGCCCGTCCCGGCCCCCAGAATGACCATTTTCCTCATGTCGGGCTCCTCGGCTCCGCTCGCGCTCGGGCTTAAATATGAATGTTCCTATAAATTGTATCGGTTTTATGCGGACAACGCAAGAACCCCCCTCTCGCGGGACGCCCGGACCCCGCCGGGGGCGTTATTTCGCGGGGGCGTAGGCTTTCTGCGGGTCGAGGCTGTAGGTGAACGGCAGGCCGCTGTTCTTCCAACCCCCAATCGTGCGCAAGCCCTTCTCGTCGGCGCCGCCCTCCACTCCTTCGCTGACGCTGATCGTCTTGAGAAATCCGTCCGCCGCCGCGAGTTGGGCCGCCTTCAGACTCCGGCCGCCGCTGCGGCAGATGAACAGGAGGATGTCCTCGGGCTTGAAGCGGGCCTTGAGGTCCTTGATGAAGTCCGGGTTGGAGACGAGCTTGGCCTCGCTCTCGCTCCAGAACGACCAGGGCACATTCCAACCCATCTCGGGGTGGCCGACAAAGACATATTCGGCGACGCTGCGGACGTCGACGAGGAAAGTCCCCGGCGCCTGAAGGCGCTCGAAGGCTTGCTTGGGCGTCACGATCTCAACCTCCGCTCCGGCCGCCGCGGCGGCAAAGACAAGGGCGCCGAGGGCCATCGCAGCAATGTTGTTTTTCATGCTCATCCTCCTAATTAGAAAAGATATAGTACACCGAATTCTCCGGTTCTTCGAGCGTAGGGACTTACCACATTCCGATTTCCTTTCCTACTGAAAATCCTTTTACTGGGGCGAAGGGTTTTTTAGGGGGGGCAAGAGCGACCGAATGTTCTTTAAATAAAGTGGAATTCAGACGGATGATGCTCCCTTCGTACTGAAAAATATTTTTACTGGGGCGAAGGGTTTGGGGGGCAAAACCCATCGGCGAGGAAGCGGGCATGGTTCCTTCCCAAAGGGAAGGAGAGCGACCGAGCCGGCCGGAGCGACAAACCTCGCCGGGGTTTGTCGCGTGTTTTGCCCCCCAAGCCCTGAGCCCTCCTTGATCGGGGACGCCGGAACAAGTATATATCCCCTAATGATTGAATATCACGAGCCCGCGCGAACCGCCGTGATCGCGCCGCGGGGGCCATCCTTGTTTCCCTTGGAGTTCCGATGAACCGCAAATGCCTCCGGTCCGTCCTGTTCCTCCTGGCCCCGGTCCTGGCGGCGTTCTCGCCGCCCGCCCGGGCGGCCGCGGCCGAGCCTTTGGCCAACCGCTTCGTTCACCTGACCATCGAGAAGGGACTCTCCCAGGGTTCGGCCTTGGCCGTCCTGCAGGACCGCCGGGGCTTCCTTTGGATCGGCACGGAGGACGGCCTGAACCGTTACGACGGCTCGGCCATCAAGGTCTACCGTTCCAACGGCGATCCGTCCACCTTGAGCGACAAGTGGATCAACGCCCTCTACGAAGACGCCGGCGGCGTCCTCTGGATCGGAACCCTGAACGGCCTGAACCGCTACGACCGCGAGCGGGACGCCTTCACCCGCTTCCAAAACAACCGGTTCGACCCGCAAAGCCTCAGCCACAACGCCGTCACCGCAATCCGGGAGGATCAGGCCGGCAGGCTCTGGATCGGCACCGACGGCGGCGGCCTGAGCGTCTTCGACAGGGCCACGGGCAAATTTCGGTCCTATCTTAATGACCCGAAGAATCCCTCCAGCTTGAGCCACAACACCGTCGCCGACATCCGCCAGACCCGGGACGGCGCCCTGTGGCTGGCCACCCACGGCGGGCTCGATCGGTTCGACCCGAAAACCGGCATCTTCGAGCATTTCCGCCACGACGCCCGCAATCCCCGTAGCCTGTCCGACGACCGCGTCCGGACGATCTTCGAGGACCGCGAGGGGTGGCTCTGGATCGGAACCGAGGGCGGACTCAACCGGCTCGACCGCGGGACCGGCCGCTTCACCCGCTTCCGCACGGTTTTCGGCAAAGCGCGCAGCCTGAGCAACGACCTGATTTGCGCCATTCACCAGGACCGCGAAGGGCGCCTGCTCATCGGAACTAACGACGGCCTCAACATCTTCGAGCCGCGGACATCGGACTTCACCGTCCTGCGCAACAATCCCGCCGATCCGAACAGCTTGGGCTACGACTATATCGTCTCGTTCTTCGAGGACCGGACCGGGATCCTCTGGATCGGGACCCGCGGCCGCGGTCTGGACGCGGCCATCCCCGACCGGTCCCGCTTCCGGATTATCGAAAGCCGTCCCGGCATCCCCGGTAGCCTGGGCTCGAACTACATCCGGGCGGTGGCCGAGGACGGGCGCGGGCGGCTTTGGATCGGCACCGAGGACAAGGGCTTGGACCGCCTTGACCGAAAGACCGGCCAGGTCGAACATTTCCGATACGACCCGCGCAAGCCGGCGGGCTTGACCAGCGACAATATCTATGCCCTGCGCGGCGATGCGGCCGGGAACCTCTGGGTTGGGACCCTGGGCGGGGGCATCCTGCGGTATGACGTCAAGACCGGCCGGTTCACGGCCTTCCGCCATGCGCCTACCGCTCCGGGAAGCTTGGCCATTGACTCCGTCCGGGCCCTTTGGGTAGACGCCGACGGGACACTCTGGGCCGGGACCGAAGGCGGCGGCTTGAACCGGCTGAAGCCGGGCCGGAAAGAGTTCGACCACATCCGCCATGACCCCTCGAACGGCAACAGCCTGAGCCATGACATCATCCGGGCTCTGCGCCGCGACGCGGCCGGATCGCTCTGGATCGGAACGTTCGGCGGCGGTTTGAACCGGATGGATGGGGACGGCCGCTTCACCCGGTTCCTCCATAATTCGGCAAACCCGGCCAGCCTGGCCGACGACTTCATCGTCAGCCTGAACGAGGATTCCAAGGGAGGGATCTGGGTCGGTTCGCGCGACGGCTTGAGTCGGCTCGACCCCAAGACCGGGAAGTTCGCCAACTACACCGAGGCCCAGGGCCTGCCCAACAACTCGGCCTACGGCGTCCTGGTCGACGCCAAAGACCGGGTCTGGGTCTCCAGCAACCGCGGCCTGGCCTGCCTGGATCCGGCGACGGGAGCGATCAAGGCTTATGACGTCTCCGACGGCCTGCAGGGCAACGAATTCAACGGCGGCTCCTGCTTCGAATCCGCCTCGGGCGAGATGTTCTTCGGCGGGACCAACGGCCTCAACGCCTTTTTCCCCGACCGGATCACGGATAATTCCTTTCCGCCGGCCGTCGTCCTAACCGGCTTCCAGATCTTCAACAAGCCCGTCCCGGTGGGAGGGAAGGTCTACGGCCGGGTCGTTCTGGAGCGCTCCATCACCGAAACGGCCTCCATCCGGCTGGGCTATCGGGCCCGGCTGATCTCCTTCGAGTTCGCCGCCCTGCATTTCGCCGCACCGGAAAAGAACCGCTTCGCCTACCGGATGGAGCCATTGGAACAAGACTGGAATGAAGTCGGCGGCCGAAACTACGCCAGCTACGCCAACCTCAAGCCGGGCCGGTACGTCTTCCGGGTCAAGGCCTCCAACAACGACGGCCTCTGGAACGAGGACGGGGTCGCCCTGGCCGTCCGGGTGGTCCCGCCGATATGGGCGACCTGGTGGTTCCGGGGCCTAGCCGTGCTCGGGCTCGGGCTTCTCGTCACCGGCACCATGCTCCGCCGGGTCGGGGCGGTCCGGCGCCGGTCCGCCCTGCTGGAAGTCAAGATCCGGGCCCGCACAGCCGAGCTCCGCGACCAGATCGCGGTTCGCGAGAAGGCCGAGGCGGAGCTCGACCGGCGACAGAAGTACCTGGAGGCAGTCCTGTTCAACAGCTCCAACGCCATCGTCGCCACCGATGCCAAGGGGGCCATCGAGGAGTGGAGCCCCGGGGCCGAGAAGATCTTCGGCTGGGGGCGGAGCGAGGTCCTCGGCCGCCTCATCGACGACGTCGTCATCCGGCCGGAGTTCAAAGAGGAAGCCCTGCGGAGGACCCGATCCACCATGTCGGGCGAGCGGGTGGAAGCCGCCGAGGCCGTCCGGCACCACAAGGACGGCCGGCCGATCAATGTCATCGTGGCCAGTTCGCCGATCGAGGTCGGCAGCGAGTTCGCCGGCTCGATGGCCGTCTACACCGACATCAGCGAGCTCAAACGGGCCGAGGCCGCCGCCCGGGAAGCCAGTCGGGCCAAGAGCGAGTTCCTGGCCAACATGAGCCACGAAATCCGGACTCCCATGAACGGCATCTTCGGCATGACCGAGCTGGCCCTGGATACCGTGCTCAGCACCGAACAGCGCGAATACCTGGAGGGCGTCAAGACTTCCGCCGAAGCCTTGATGACCATTATCAACGACATTCTGGACTTCTCCAAGATCGAGGCCCGCAAGATCGACCTGGAGGCCATCCCCTTCCGGCTGCGCGACACCATCCACTCCATCGTCTCGGGATTGGCCCTTCTGGCCGAGAAGAAAGGCCTGGAGATCGCTTATGAGATTCCGGCCGACGCGCCGGACGGCCTGCGCGGCGACCCCGGCCGTTTGCGCCAGGTTCTGACGAACCTCCTAAGCAATGCCATCAAGTTTACGTCTCAAGGCGAAGTGATCGTCTCGGCCACGGTGGAGGAACGGACCGCGGCCAAAGTCCGGCTGCATTTCGCCGTCAGGGACACCGGCATCGGCATCGCCCCCGACAAGCTCAAGCTCGTTTTCGAGCCCTTCACCCAGGCCGACAGCTCGACGACCCGCGTCTATGGGGGCACCGGGCTGGGCTTGGCCATTTGCACCCAGCTTGTCGAGCTGATGAACGGCCGCATCTGGGCCGAGAGCGAGGCCGGCAGGGGCAGCGTCTTCCACTTCACGCTCGAGCTGGATCTGGACGAATCCGCGGCCAAGGAGCGGGACCGGGTCGCCTATGACGATCTGCGCGATCTGCCCGTACTGGTGGTCGACGACAACGCCACCAACCGGCGCATCCTGAAGGAGATGCTGACCCACTGGGGCATGGCTCCGACGACCGTTGAAGGGGCCGACCCGGCCCTGCACGCCTTGCGAGCCGCGGCGACCGAGGGCCGGCCCTTCAAGCTCGTTCTGACCGACGCCAATATGCCCGAGGTGGACGGGTTCGGCCTGGCGTCCCGGGTCAAGGACGATCCCGGCTTCAGCAACGTCGTTATCATGATGCTCAGCTCCTCGGGCTTCCGGGGCGACTCGGCCCGATGCCGGGAGCTGGGCCTCGCAGCCTACCTGACCAAACCGGTCAAGCAGTCCCAACTCCTGGACGCGATCATGCTGGCCCTGGGGACGCCGGGCGAGAAATCGGCCGAGACGCCGTTGATCACCCGACACACGCTGGCCCCGTCCCGGGCCCGCTACGATATCCTCCTGGCCGAGGACAACCTCATCAACCAGAAGCTGGCCGTGCGGATTTTGGAGAACCGCGGCCACAAGGTCACGGTCGTGGGCAACGGACGCGAAGCGCTGGAGGCCCTTGACAAAGCGGCCTACGACGTCATCCTGATGGATGTTCAGATGCCCGAGTTGGACGGGTTCCAGGCCACGGCCGCCATTCGAGCCAAGGAGCTCCGCACCAAGGCTCATCTGCCGATCGTGGCCATGACCGCGCACGCCATGGCCGGCGACCGCGAAAGATGCCTCATGGCCGGAATGGACGATTACGTCTCCAAACCGCTTAAGCCGGTCGACCTGTTCCAGACGCTGGAGCGGGTCGTCGAGCGCGCGGGTCGCGAGGCGTGATGGATCGAGCCTTCCTGGAGCGGATGCCCAAGGTCGAGCTCCATGTTCATCTGGAGGGCGCCATCCCCATCGGCTCGCTCCGCCTCCTGGCCGAGAAATACGGCCGCGATTTGGACGCAGACCCCGGCTGGGCCGTCCTGCGCGATCGGGCCTTCCGCGGCTTCCCCGATTTCGTGGCCGCCTGGAGGCTGATTTCCGGCTGCCTGCGGGAGGCCGAGGATTACCGGCTGATCGCAGGCGCCGTCGCCCGAGATCTCATCCGGCAGGGAATCCGATATGCCGAGGTCCTCTTCTCCCCCACTTTGGACGCCGTCAAGCCGTTGGGACCGCAAAGGATCGTCGAGGCCGTGGCCGCGGGCTTCGCGCCGCATTGCGGGATGCTCACGATCCGTCTCGTGGCCGACGCCGTTCGGGACAACGGCCCGGCCGAGGCGCTCGGTCTGGCCGAAGCCCTGGCCGAGATGGATCATCCATTGGTGGCGGGGATGGGACTCGGCGGCTCGGAGGTCGATCATCCGCCCGCCCCCTTCGCTCCGGCCTTTGAGCGGGCCCGCCGGGCCGGACTGCGGACAGAGGCGCATGCCGGCGAGACGGCTGGGCCCGAAAGCATCCGGAAAGCACTGGATTCCCTGCGGGTCGATCGGATCTCGCACGGCGTCCGGGCGGCCTCGGATCCCGCCCTGATTGATCGCCTGGCCCGGGAGAGGATTCCCCTGGCCATGTGCCCGACATCCAACCTGCGGCTGGGCGCCGTTGCTCGGATCGAGGACCATCCGGCCGCCGCTTTTCTCCGCCGCGGCTTGTGCGTCAGCCTGGCCACGGACGACCCGGCCGTCTTCGGCTGCGATCTGCCCGGGGAGTTCGCCCTCCTGGATGCGGCCTTCGGCCTGATCGAGGACGAGGTCCGGCGGCTGTCCAGGAACGCCGTCGAAGCAGCCTGGTGCGGGGATGCCGACAAGGCCCGCCTGCGGACCGAAATCGACTCGTTCTTCGCCGCCGGACAGGCTTTTCCCGGCCGCGCTTGATCAACCGGCCCGGAGCATGTCAATATAGGCTCATGAAGACAATCACTTATGTCTGCGAAGAGTGCGGCGCCAAAGCCACGGCCGCCGAGGGCGCCCCGATCCCGGTCTGCTGCGGACTGCCGATGAAGGCCGAGCCCCTGCCCAGCTGCGTTATGACCGACACGGCCGAACAGGCCCGGTCGGCCCGGGCAGATGAGCCGTGCGACGACGACACCGGGCGCCAGAAGCACTGAGAAGCGATCGCCCCTCCCTATGGCCAGGACGGACAGCTCCGGCGATGCCCGACGCATAGCTGTTGTCGTCGTCGGCGGAGGCGCCGCGGGTTTAGCGGCCGCGATCGCGGCCGCCCGGGCCGGCGCGCGCGTCTCGATTCTCGAACGCCTCCCCCGCCCGGGAAAAAAGATCCTCGTCACGGGCGGCGGCCGCTGCAACCTGGGCCACTCCCCGCTCAAAGCGGCGGCGTTCACGTCCACCAATCCCGCTCTCGTCCGATCCGTCCTCGACCGGACGGACGGCGCCGCGATCCTGGAATTTTTCCGAGGACTCGGCCTGGCGACCCGGGTCGAGGAAGGCCGAGTCTATCCCGCCACCAACCAGGCGGCTTCCGTCCTGCGGCTCCTCGAACGGGAGGCCCGCGCGCTCGGCGTCGTCGTGGAGACGGGATGCGAAGTGATCGGGTTGAAGCCCGCCGGCGGAGGCTTCGAGATCGCCGTCACCGGCGGCCGATCCTTCGCGGCCCGCGTCTTGATCCTAGCCGCGGGGGGCAAGTCCTATCCGGCTCTGGGCTCGAACGGGAGCGGGTACGAGCTGGCCCGCGCGTTCGGCCACCGGATCATCCCGCCGGTCCCCAGCGCGGTCCCGCTCGTCATCAAAGACAAGCTCTGCCATTTCCTGCAAGGCCTGAAGGTCAGGGTCCGGGCCGAGGCGCTCGTCGGCGGGAAGACGGCCGCCGAAGCCGAGGGGGATCTTCTTTTTACGGCCTACGGACTCTCGGGGACGGCCATCCTCGATATCAGCGAGCCCTTGTCCATCGCCCTGAACCGGGACGGCGGTCAAGAGACGGCTGTGGCTGTCGATTTCGTCCCCTATCTGTCTTTGGACGATTTGGCCTCTGAGCTGGGGAGACGGTCGCAAACCGGCTGGGTTGAATCCGAGTTGGCCGCCGGGCTCCTCCCGGAGAAGCTGGCCGCCCTCGCGCCTTCGTTCGCCCCGATCGACCCGGCGGCTTCCGGACCGCGGCCTCGCGTCCTGGCCGCGGCACTTAAGAGAAAAATCTTTCCCGTCCAGGGCACGAGAGGCTGGAACGAGGCCGAATTCACCTCGGGGGGGGTCGACGCGCGGGAAGTGGACGAGACGACGCTCGAATCGAAAAAACGGCCGCGGCTCTTCCTGGCCGGCGAAGTCCTGGATGTCCAAGGGCCGCGCGGCGGCTACAACCTGGCCTGGGCTTGGGCCAGCGGGCTCGTCGCCGGCGCCGAAGCGGCCCATCCGGCCGAGGCTAAGCCCTAATATCGGGAATAAACCCGCTCGATACCCCGGGCTGAAGCCCGGGGTATTTATAGGGTTCATACTGAGCGGCGCTTATAACCCCGATTTGAAAATCGGGGTTTGGCGCAGCGAATGTATCACCAGCGGTCGGTGCGGAACGGCGAGGCCGGCAGCCCTTCCTGGTTGGCCAGGTTGGGAACGGCCATCTGATGCCAGCCGAACCGGACAGCCTTGGGAGCCGCGACCCGGGGGTTGGAGACGACGACGGCAGCCCCTTCGATTTTCGCCTCGGCCCGATAAAAAATCTTATCCTCGCCGGCGATCTCGAACCACTTGATGGATTGGCCATCGTTGGCCATCAGCCCGCCGCCGACAAAATCGAAGGCGATTCTGGCCTTCGCGCCCTCGACGGCCATGGACTTGAAGAGCGGGCCCGAACAGACTAGCCCCGATTCTCCGTAGAGCTTGGCCCGGGCCCAGAGCGACAGCCGGTAGCCGACGTCACGCTTGTTGCGCGGGTGGATATCCATGAGGTCCGTGATGTCGGTGATCACGGCCATGCCGGTATGCGGCAGGCGCAGGATATTGGACTGGGCCTCCCAGACGAGCGGCAGGCGCAGGAAATCAGGGATATCGCCGCCGGCGTAATCCCGGTTGTACGCGTAATAATAAGGGGCCAGCTGGACATAATAAAAAGCCAGGTCCGGCGACTTCCAGACTTCGCGCCAGCCCAGGATCAGGGCTTCCATCTTCTTCTCGTAGGCCAAGGTGTCGTTGCGGTTGTTCTCGCCCTGGTACCAGATGGCGCCCCGGACCGGGAAACGGATCAGGGCGTGGATCATGCCGTTGTAGAGTCCGGTCGGCGTCTGGGGCGAGTCGAAGGGATCGACCGGCTGGGCGGGCTTGGCGGGCAAGGACGCCCCGGCGGCCAAGGCCTTCTTGGTTTCGCCGATCCAGGCCTGCCAGGCCGGCAGCGTTCCGGCCAGGGCTTGACGGAAGTCCGCCTCCCTCCGCTCGGCCGCAGCCAGATAGGGCTTGACCTCGGGGACGGCCGCAAACCCGGCCGGCGGGGTCCAGGGTTCGATGTCCGTGCCGCCCCAGGCCGACCCGATCAGGCCGATGGGAACATCCAAAGTCTTGAGCAGCTCGAGCCCGAAATAATATCCCACGGCCGAAAACGGGCCGGCGGTTTCCGGGGTACAGAGCGTCCACGAGGCGTCGATATTATCCAAAGGCACGGCCGAAATCCGCTTGGGGACTCGGTACAGGCGGAGGCGCGGCTGATCGGCCCGCAAGAGCTCCGGGATCGGCGTCGCCGTCGAAGACAGCGGGAACTCCATATTGGACTGCCCCGAGCAAACCCAGACTTCTCCGACCAGGATGTCCTTGACGACGACCGCGGGGCTTTTCCCGCCCTGCACGGTCATCTCGTAAGGCCCGCCGCCGGACTTCAAGGCCGGGAGCGAGGCCTCGAAGCGCCCGTCCGGGCCGGCTTTGACGGCCGTTTCCCCGCCGGCGAGACGGACGGTAATCGTCTCCCCCGGCTCGGCCCAGCCCCAGACGGCGACGGGCTTGTCGCGCTGGACGACCATGTGGTCGCCGATGACCGAGGGGAGCTTGATCGCGGCCGCAAGCGGCGCGGCGGCGAGCAGGGCGGCCGCCATTAGAATCGCGAGAGGCGGGGATAATTTTACCGACATGGCTTTTCTCCTCCTAAAACGCATCCGCTTATCAAAGAGGCGCGGATAAACAACGGATTCCCATGCCCGACCCGAAAGGGCGGGCTCGGAATGACGCTCGAATCCGGTTTGATCAGGTTTCCTCAACGACTTTCCAGCCGATCGCTCCGGCCAAAGCCCGGACCGGCTCGGCGATGTCGCCGTAGGCCGTCACTCGATGCCAGCCCCAGCGGTCCCACATCGTGAACAGCTTCTCGATGTCCCCGACGGGCTTGGCCACGAGCTTCGTCCGGCAGGCCCGGTCGTCGGGATCGTTGGCTACGGACTTGGCCCGATGGAGAATGATCTCCTTGCGGTCCTGCGAGACATCGATCGTCGTGGTCATATAGCCGGCCGGCAGGATCGATCGCACCGAGGCGCCCTGCCGGTCCTCCGAATGGGTCAGGATCTCAAACGGATTGGCCGGCCCTTTGGGGCCGAACGGTTTATTCGAAGCGACGCAGTGGGCGTAGATGATCGTCCGGTTGGAGGTGTCGATGACCGGATCGGAAATGTAACCGGGCCGGCCTTGGGTCATGGTCGTGATCGCCGTCAAGGCCGCGCTCGACGGGACGTCGCACTCGCAGCCTCCGACCAAGCCCTCGTTAAGCAGTTCGTGGAAGCCCAGGCAGGGGTAGGCGTGGATATGGCCGCCGTAAAATCCACCCAGGCAGTTGACCGTGATGCCCGTGGCGCCGCGGGCCTTGAGGACGGCCTTCTGGCCCAGGTACATGGCGGCCGAGTTGACCAGCTCGTCGCGGCTGACGCCCTCGACATGGGCGGCCGACTTGGCCCACCGCTCGGCGATGGCCCGAGCCTCCTCCTTGTTCGCGGCCGCCCAGGCGGCGTTGAGCTCGGCAAAGGGGATGTAGTCCACCGGAATCCCGAGGACGGTGGTCGAGGGCTGGGCTTCGGCGCCGCGAACGGCCAGGATGCGCGAGGCTTTGAGCCGCCTGACGGTCTCGTCGACCGGGAGGCAAACCAGCGGATCGGGCGTCACGGCGAGATCACCCGCCTTCGGCGTTCGGGCGATGCGGACCCGGGCCGCGGCGGCGGCGAAATCGAAGCTGGGGCCCGCCGCCTTGGCCGCGGCGAACAGCTTGACCGCTTCGGCCAGGTCCTCGATCTTGGAGGAGGCGACGAAGCCGAAATTTTTCAGCCCGGACCGAAGGAATCCGGCCGTGTAGACGAGAAACCCACCGCTGCCGCCGAACTGGAAATCGGCATACAGGACGGGCTTGCCGGTGGTCACGACGCTCTGGGCGACCTGATTCCAACAATTCATCTGATAGACGAGATACCCGTCGACCGGCATCTTGCGGTCTTCCTCAAGGCAGATCTTGGTCTGTTCCTCGCCCGTAGCGAGCGAGGGGATGATCTCGAGGCTCGGGACCCGCTTGAGGAGCTCGGCGTTGATCCGGTTCATGACCGGGACGAAGTCGAAGCCCTTGTTCGGCCAATCGGCGCCTTCCTGGCGCGGACCGTGCAGGGCGTAGATGACGCGGACTCTCGTCTTCCCGGCGCCGCTCATGGCCCGCGGGAGGCGGGGGGCGCCGGTCAGATTCGGAACGCCGGCCAGACCGGCCGCACCGGCGCAGGCCGCGCAGCCGGACAGGAATTTCCGGCGGCTGAAGCCGGGATGATGGATGCAGCCGACGGGCAAATCATTCTGGTTTTTAGGGCGGTTCATGCGTCTCTCCTTAGCCTGCCTTCAGGGAGGCGGAAGCCACCCGAACATATGCCGGGGCGGCAGCCCTTGTCAAGGAAATCCGGGGCTATCGGCCGCCCTCCCGGCCCTTCTTGACGAACCAAAGGAGGGAGAGAACCAGGATCGTCCAGCCGGCCAGGCCGACGATGTCAGAGATGGTCCGGTCCACCGACAGGAGGCCGAGCTGCGAAAGGATGATATTCCAGTCGTGCTCTCCCCCGCCGACGAGGGGCAGGACCATCGCCCGGGCGTCCCCGATATACGTCGCCGAGTAAAGGAGGCTCTCGCCGGTCCAGAAGGCGCCGAAGAACGTTCCGGCCGTATCGCCCCTGAGGAGAAAGTAGACAAAAAACGCGGCCGGGAAAATGAGCTGGAGGAGGGTTCCTCCCCAGATGGCCAAGGTTGAGCCGAAGACGGCGAAGACCAGATGGCCGGCTTCGTGGATGGGAAGATTGACGTAGTCGAGAAAGAGAAAACCGCCGTCCTGAAGCGCGGCATACAGGATGAAAGCGACGGCGGCGAGACTCCCGCCGATCAGGGCGGGCTTCGAAACGGGTTTCCAGGAAATGTCCATGGCGGGATTAAGGGACCATCGATAGGCGGCCCGGCCGGCAGCGTCAGGCCTTGCCTAAAACCATGGCCAGCAGGGCCATCCGGACATAAAGGCCGTATTCCATCTGGCGGAAGTAGGCCGCCCGCGGGTCGGCGTCGAAGTCCATGGAAATCTCGGCAAGGCGCGGCAGGGGATGCATGACGATCATCTCGGCCTTGGCCGGCTTCATCACTTCGGGCGAGATGACGAAGGCGTCCTTGACCTTGTCGTAGTCGGCCGGATCTTCAAACCGCTCCCTCTGGACGCGGGTGACATAGAGGACGTCCGTCTCGGGCAGGACGCGGTCGAGAGTGACGTGTTCGGACTGGGGCACGCCTTTGGCCGCCACCTCGTCCATGACGTAGCGCGGCATGCGCAGGATCTCAGGCGAAACGTAGTTCAGACGAACGTTGGCGAATTTGGTCAGAATGCGGGCCAGGGAGTGGACGGTCCGGCCGTACTTGAGGTCGCCCAACATGGTCACGGTCAGGTTGTCCAGCCGGCCCAGCTCCTCGCGGATGGTGAAGGTGTCGAGGAGGGCCTGGGTGGGGTGCTCCCCCACTCCGTCGCCCGCGTTGATGACCGGCTTGCCGGCGTGCTGGGAGGCCAGGGCGGCCGAGCCGACCTCGGGGTGGCGGATGACGATGACGTCGGCGTAACAGCCCAGGGTCCGGACGGTGTCGGGCAGGCTTTCGCCTTTGGCCACCGAGGAGAACTTCACTTCGCTGATCGGGATGACCGCCCCACCCAGGCGCTGCATGGCGGCCATGAAGGAGGAGGAGGTCCGGGTGGAGGGCTCGTAGAAGAGATTGGCCAGGATCTTGCCCTTGAGCAGGTCGAAGGTGCCGACCCGCTCGACCATGGTCCTCATCTCGTGGGCGACGCCGAAGATGTAGTCGAGGTCGGCCCGGCTGAATTGGTTGACGGATAGGATATTTTTGCCGTACCAGGGGGCCGTCTTCTGGTCGCCGAAGGGGAGGTAGGGGCTCTTGGAATGGGTGGGCATCGGATCTCCTTATCCCGAATCGTCCCTCATGATATGCGGCACCCCGCGCCCTGTCAACCGGGGTGAGAACCTCTGCTTCGGCAGGATTCAGCGGAAAAAGCGCAGGATTTCGCCGGCAACGATACGGTGGCCTCTCTCATTCGGATGATTGCCTTGGGACATATAATCCGCGATCGGCGCGCCCGATGCGGCCACGACCTTGAACGCGGCGTAGCTGTCGACGAGCCCGATGCCGAAGCGCGCCGCCAAGTCCCTGACTTGGCCGGAGCGGACGGCCAACGGCGCTTGCGGGTCGAGAATGTTCTCGCCCTGATCCGGCGTCGGCGTCAGAAGAATAACCTTGAGGTTTTTCGATTGGGCCTGCCGGACCATCGAGGCCAGCGCGGCTTCGGACTCCTCCATGGAAACCCCGCGGTCGTTCAGGGCATAGTCGATGAAGACGACGTCGGGATGGTGCGTCAGAACGTCCGCGGCGAACCGCTTCTCGCCCTGAACGGAGTTTTCGCCGCCGACCGCCGTGACGATGACGTTGATGACCGCCAGCGGGTAGAGGCTCTTCAATTCCTTCAGAACGAGATGGGGATAGGCCTCGAGCGTCCGCACGTCGGGGGTTTTGAAATATCCGGAGGGCACCGAATGTCCGTGGAAGACCAGGTTCACCGTCCGGTTGGCCGGCCATTCGATCTTCAGCTCGGCCTTGAGGGCGTCCAAGTAGTGCTCGGGATCGGCCATCGTCGCTCGCTCCTGTCCCCCGCGGGGAGTCGCCGGCGGCGCGAAGAGCAGGCCGCATAGAGCGGCAAAGCAGAATATTTTGGTTCTTAGGATGCGGCCGGCTCGGGAGGTATTCATGCTGCGGATCCTTATCGGAGGGGAGAATACGTCCGGCCGAGAAACGATGTCAACCCGCGTTAAGCCGTGAACCGGCACGTGCATTTCACATCCTCAAACGCGTTTGCGGGTGAACGCCCGAATGACGGCCGTCGCCACGGACATCCGGGCCAGGCGGGCCATGATCTTGTTTTTCCAGCCGGGGATGACGACGATTCTATGCCCGCGCAGGGCTGTCAGAGAGGCTCCGACGACCTTGTCGGCCGGTCCCCAGAGAAAACGGGGAATCGCAATTCCATCGGAGGTGGCGAATTCAGGTGTGCTGTGGAAGCCGGTGTGGGTGAAGCCCGGGCAGAGGACCTGGACCCGAACTCCTTTCGGCCGCAGCTCCAGGGCCAGCGCCCGGGAGAAAGAGACCGTCCAAGCCTTGGTCGAAGCGTACATGGCGCTTTTGGGGGATATGGTGAAGGCGGCCACGGAGGCGACATTGACAACGGCCCCGACGCCCCGCTCGACCATCGACGGCAAGGCGGCCCGCATCAGCCGGGCGGCGGCCTCGACGTGGACCCGGATCATGGCCGTCTGGATGGCCATGTCGATGCGGTAAAAGGAGCCGCCGGCTCCAAACCCGGCGTTATTGACCAGGAGCGCCACATCGCCGCGCGATCGCAGCACCTCCTCGACCTTGACGATCCCCTGTTCCGAGGCCAGATCGGCGACGACGACGTCGGCCTGAACGCCGTGGGCGGCGATCAGCTCCGAGGCCAGGGCGCGCAGTTTATCTTCGCGCCGGGCGACAAGGATCAGGGAGTGTCCCATTGCCGCCAGCCGGCGGGCGAATTCCTCACCCAGACCGCTCGAAGCGCCGGTGATGAGGGCCGGTCCCACAAACGGAAGCTTGATTTCGCTCATAGGGGTATCATACGACAAAACGCCCGTCCGCTGGATTCGCGAAGAAAGCCGGGAGCGCCGGAAGAACCCTTGACTTGAAGGGGGCCCGGATTTAGGCTTGCGGGCGAAGCGGGGCGGTCGGGCATCGGCAACGATCGCCTTCGAGAAGGAGATTCGCGCATGACCTTCAACGAATCGGTCGTTCTGGGACGGACCGGCTTAAAAGTCGGCCGGCTCGGCCTCGCCTCGGGCTATGGGGCGCCTACGGAAGCCTTCGAGGAGGCCTTCGAGCGTGGCTGTAATTACTGGACCTGGGGGACGGTCATCAAGGGACGATCCAAGCATATGCTCAAGGCCATCCGTACCGTCGTCGCCAAGGGCCAGAGAGACAAGCTCGTCCTGGCCATGTTCACATACGCGCACAGTGCTTTCTTCACCGAAAAGCTCTTCCACAAAGGTTTGCGCGCGGCCGGACTGGACCATACCGACCTGCTGATTCTGGGCTATTTTTCCAAGACACCGCCCCGGCGGGTCGTGGAGGGGGCCTTGAAGCTTAAGGAGAAAGGCCTGGTCCGTTTCATCGGCCTGTCCAGCCACAACCGCAAGCTCATCACGGCGCTGGCCGCCGAGGGTGTCATCGACGCTTTCCATTTCCGCTACAACGCGGCTCACCGCGGCGCCGAAACCGAAATCTTCCCGACTCTGCCGGCCGTGAACGGCCCAGGGATGATCAGCTTCGTGGGCACGGCCAACGGAAGGCTCCTCAAGCCCAAGAACATGCCCCCCGGGGAAGCCACGCTCACCGCCCCGGACTGCTACCGCTTCGTACTCTCCAATCCGAGCGTCCATCTCTGCATGACCGGGACCAAGACGGTCGAACAGATGAGGGAGAATCTGTCGGTGCTGGACAGGGGCCCCTTGAGCGAAGAGGAAATGGCCCGCATGCGGCGGATCGGGGACTTCATCCACGCCGGGAAGCGCCGGCGCTAGCGCGCATGGAGGCTCCCGCCCTTGACATCGCTCGCGGGACAGAAATATCCTTTATGATGATGTCAGGATGGGGATTAAAGCCGATTCCGAACGCGGCCCAAGCCTAGGGCGGAAAAGGAATTTCTTATCCATCCAGGTCCAGAATGTTGAAAGCGGACGAGAACTTCATCCCTTGTCGAGTTGATGACGGTGATGAACTGTTTCAAAACGGTATTTTCGAGTTCAACGTGACTCGGATTCTTGAGCACATCGTCAAGCACCCCGAGGACATCGCCTTCACGGAAGTCGATGTCAAAGATTTCCTTCCGGAGCACTCAAAACTTAGCCAACCCCATGTTGATTCCGTGGACCCCTCTCGGCCTGTCGTGCTGGCGGAGATTTCGCCGGGGGTCTACAATCTGATCGACGGTCACCACCGGATGGAGAAAGCTCGGAGCCTCGGGATAGCCAAATTGAGAGCTTACAAGCTGCAGGCCCGCCAGCACGTAGCCTTCCTCATTAGCAAGAAAGCATACTTGTCATATATTGAGTACTGGAACAACAAACTTGAGGACAATCAGAGCATTGCCCAGCGACGCGGTAAACCGCGTCGCTGAATGCCAATGTGAGCCTGCGGTGGCTTGGCCCAGGTGTTAGATTGATCTGACGGGAGGCCGGCATTGACTCGTCGAACTCGCAGTCGGCACGATAGCGCGGCTTCGGAGACCGCGGTCGTGACCTACACCAATCGTATGCGAAACACCTATTACCTCCTCGAAGGCAGAACCAAGACAGGCAAAGTCCGATACTGCGCGGTTAGAACGCTCCGTGAAGGTGCGCTGCCGGCGATGCCGGAGGGTTTCGAGTTCTCCGAAAGCATCAACGGAGTCGTTTCCGTGCGGAGGATCGATTCGGCGGCGGCAAGCGTGCCGGAAGCCGACGTGTCTCTCGCCCGCAGGGAGATGGCCCGGTTCCCTCATCTCCGAGGCTGCCGGATCGAGGTTGTCAAAGGCGAGATTGTCGTCTTCGAACCAAGGAATAGGCACACCCTCCGATTGGATAATGGACAAGGTCACCATACCCGGGATGACACTATGATGCGGCGAGTTCAATACGACCCCGTGATGAAATTCGCGCCGTCGCGAGAGTGCGGCGGCTATTGGGTGCATCGGATGACATACTTGGGCGATGGAGGATGGTCGTGGCCGCTTGCAGCGGGGTCCCTTAGCAAATTGCTCAAACGATTCCTCGGTTGCGTGCGGACCGACGAATTCTTCGAGCTGATGTGAAGAGGACTACCAAAGCGTTTCCGGGACGACACCCCGAATCGCGTTTCCCCGAGATTTGTCGCATTAAACGACTCTATCCTTCTGATCGTAACTATAAATGGGTTAATATTCATTAAAGGCTCAGGGGGAGAAATGAAAACGCATGTCTATTGGAAATCCAATCTTCCAGGAAGAATTCTTGGGGCAGGATTTTTCATCGCTATAACGGTGATGATCTCTTGCACTCCTATCGCCACTACGACAGCGCCGCAAGAAAGTGTTCCCGCCTCGGCAAACGATAGCCATGCATCATATGGGGCATGGATGACTATAGATGGCCAAACTCGGCAATATCCCGAGATACGGGAAAAGCTGCTGAACATCATGGAAGAATACGGCATTTCCGGATTAGCGATCGCCGTATCGCAAAACCCGAGAGAAACCCCTCTCTCCTATTCGACGAGATACATGATCGATCTCGGATATGAGAATCCCTCCACTCAAAAACCGATCGATGAAAATACCCTCTTCCGCGTCGATCGACTCGGGCAAGCCGTTCTCGGCTATTCGGTCTTTAAACTTGTCGACGACGGCTTGTTTGATATGAACAGGCCTCTTCAAAGCTACCTCCCGAAGCCCCTTCCGGAATATCCGCCATTCCAAGATTTAAAAAACGATTCCCGTTATAAGCGGCTCACCGCACGACAGATCCTGATCCATCAAAGCGGTCTCATCAACTCGCGAAAGGCCCGATCCGACAACCGCTTGAACTTTGAAAAATCTCCGGGGGGTTCGTTTGGCTACTCGGAGGAAGGGATCGGGCTCTTGCGCTTTGTATTGGCTGAGACATTCGGCAAGAAATTCAATGAAATCGCCAGATCCAATGTCTTTGACGCCCTTTCGTTGAAGACGATGGGCTTTGAGCTGGAGCCTCGTTTTCAAAGTCATCTCGCTTTGGCCCCGGACAATAAAGAGTCGGTTACTAATGTTACCGCTGAACCTTCAACGGCGTTCTATGCGACGGCCTCGGATTTCAATAAATTCTTGAACACCGTCATATTCGGCGGGGGGCGGTTCTTGAAACCCATGCAAAGCCTGCCCTATTACTATAGTCAAATCGGCATCCACAGTATGACTATCTATTCGCCCCAACGTTCACATCCTCTCCCAAACCTTCCTTCTGAAATGGGTTGGGCATTCGGTCGGATCATCTACCACGGTAAAGACACCAAAATCGGAATCATGGGGGAACGAACCCCAACATCCGAGTACTGCGCGGTAACCATTTCCGGCACGGCGGTAACCATTTCCGGTACGCCTGGCCCGATGACCGCCATCACTATTTTTCTGGTTGGAAATCTGCGTCAATCGGTCACCGGTTTGATTCTCAAAGAGATCATCGGCGACATTTCTCCGCCCCTGGAATGGCTCGGCTTCTAAGCACCTCCATGTATAGACCGGGTTAGCTTTTCTGCAGCGATTGCTCCCCCTGAGTTGAAATACTATCCCGCCAAGTGCGAAATAGAGGTCCTTTGGCCGGTTATAATGAGTTTCTAATTTGCCTCGAAAAGGCCAAAGGACTCATGCGCCGGACTAAAAAGATATCGATGCGATAGATCCTTGAACTGCCAAGTCGCATCCTCAATTTTAGCAGATGAAAAAGTCCCGAAATTGACGAAGCGGCTATTCTGCATTCTCGCATGACCATCACGCAGCTTTTTTACTAACGGAAATAACATTTTACAGATTTCCACTCGCTTTCGCTGCTTTGCATCTTCATATGACAATTGGCATGGTGTCAGCGTGGCGAAGCGTATCGCTCCCAGAGCGACATCTGCGAGATCCAAGAGGATGTTGTCATCACTGCCAACGCCTTCGCCCATAATTTCGCAATCAGGATGTAACGAGCAATATTGCCGAAAATTCGTACTCAATCTGTTTAGGATCTTGGATTTATCGAATTCTCTTCTATATTCGATCCTATAATGCACTTCGCGGTCCAGGAATATTTTACCGATCTCCAAGGGTTCGGATTCGCTAAAGAGATAATGGGCAGCGCCTTGCAGCCCCATCCGGAAGGTCGTTTCAATTTTCGATAGACCGTCGAGAAAAACGGACATATCGCGGAGTCCATTTTCTAGGTGGAAGACCCCTATTTTGCATTTCGGAGGCGTTGAGAATCGTTCGAATACTCCACATATTGAGGATGGATTTCGATTAGCACGCACTCTACCAAGAATAAATGGCTCCAATTGGCCTTTTTCTACTTGCTGCAATGCTGCCGCGAGGATAGAGATCCAACTTTTAGCACAAGAGAATGAGCTATTACTCCTCAGATTCTTGAAGTTGAGACGGTCCCCATTGTACGAGTTGAGATGCCTTGCTTCGACCAAATATCGAAGAAGGTCTGCCCTAGTGTCCCTAGGTACGAATAGAAATACGTGCCAATATGACTCCTGCTTCGATTCGTCATGGTAAATATCGTACACCATTTTACCGATTACTTAGCATTTTAAAGGAATCAACAAACAAAGGAAAGTAAACGTACGTTTTTGTTCTGCGCAGATGCGTAGCCCAATAAGCAGATGAGTATCATTCAGCCCGATTTGTTCATGTTGTCGATGGTGGTATTTAATGGTAATAATTTGAATGGCATAAGAAGGGTATCATGCGGCTTATCTACATTGATCAAAATATCCTCGGCTACCTTTCCGAAGGGAAGATAGATTTGCCGGCAAGGGATAATGTGGAATGGGTATATTCCGATGAACATTTATCGGAGATTGAAAGATCCGGAATGATGAAGCTATTAGAAAGCATCGACATTCTGCACGCGAGAAAAATAATTATTGAGAGGGATGCAAAGAACCATCTTACGAATAAATGCTCTCTCGATCCTTATAGAAAAGCTGAAGATGTATACAATGAATACTTGGACACTACAGGAAAGATTCCCGTGGTGAGTCTCGATCTCCCCAAACTTCAAGCATTTCTCCATGGCAATAAGGATGCCATTCAGAGAGCTCAAGTCGCGAAGGATTTCGAAGCCACCATTATGAGCCTACTTGGCGATTCATTATCGCTCATTAATAACAAAGAAATGGAGAAGACATTCAAGGATGCGGTGGCAAGTATAGGGAATGCGCTTCAGTCGGCACTCAATGCGGCAGCGGATTCGATAAAACCGATTGAAAAAACCAGGAAATTACTCGCCGGGATAGAATTGAGCACTATCGACGAAACAGAAGGCCCAGTTATCGATAGAATATGGGAGCTTCTCGGGCCAAAATGGGGGTACTCGATGATGGGCCAATTGTTTCCGTCTCCTCAAACTGGTGAAAGTACCGATGTCCGTTTTAACAACGTGGTCGCATGTTATACCGCTCTTAATTACTTGGGATACTGGCCGGATAGCAAAATAAGCAATCCAAGTAAAATACCCGGTATTAACAGCGATGCATCGCACGTCGGGCACGCTTCTTATTGCTCTGCATTGTTGAGCGAAGACTTCAGAATGTGTAAAAAAGCAAAAGCCATATATCAGTATTTAAAAACGGAAGCAGATGTGTATTGCGTGAAGATCTCTTCTCGCTAAGGCTGGCTTATTATCATTCGACAGCCGCCGCGCCGGCAGATCTCTTCAATCCTCTAAGTTACCTACGCTTGTCGGCCAAGAAGCCGTCAATCCTCTGATTGAGGACTATGATGGGGCTTGCTTGATATTCTTGGGATTGATTGCATAGGGTTTCTTGCTTCCAGGCGAATCGTTTTATTAGCGCCAAGCAACGTTTCATTTCGGCCATGGAAGTTTTGTGCGACTGGGTGTAAGGGTTCGGCTTCCGGCCGCGCTTGGCGGGCGTTCCAGTTCGAACCTTGTTCTCTCTTTCCCTTGTGATCGCCTTAGATTTTCCTGTCTTTTTTAATTCGCTCGACTCCCCGGGCTGAAGCCCGGGGTATATATCCAGGGCTAATACTGAGCGGCGCTTCTTTCCCCGATATTAAAATCGGGGTTCGGCACCGCGAATATATCAAGCTCGCCGCGCGTAGAGGTTGCCGCCCTTGTCGTCGCAGACGACGAAGGCCGGCAAATCCTTGACGACGATGCGGCGCACGGCTTCCATGCCCAGATCGGCGTAATCGATGACTTCGGAGGCGACGATGAACTCCTTGGCCATCAGGGCCGCGGCACCGCCGATCGTCCCCAAATAGAAGCCGCCGAAGGTCTTGCAGGCCTCGGTGACGCCTGCCGCGCGATTGCCCTTGGCCAGAGTCACGAGCGAGCCGCCCGCCTTCATGAGGTCGGCCAGGTAGACATCCATCCGCTGGGCCGTGGTCGGCCCGAAGCTGCCCGAGGCGTATCCGCGCGGCGTTTTGGCCGGGCCCGCGTAGTAAACGGGGTGCTTTTTCAGATAGTCAGGGACGCTGCCCGCCTTATCGAGCTGCTCTTTCAATCGGGCATGAGCGATGTCGCGGGCTACGACGAGAGGGCCGGACAGCCGGACCAGCGTCCCGACGGGCAGAGCGGCCAGGGCTTTCAGGATTTCGGGCATGGGCCGGTTGAGATCGACGGGAGTACCCGCGGGCGCCCCTGCTTCGGCGCCGGTGAGGAATCGGGCAGGGTTGCGCTCGACAGCCTCTAGGAAGACGCCCTCGGCCGTGATCTTGGCCTTGAGGTTCCGGTCGGCGTTGCAGCCCACCCCGATCGCGACCGGGCAGGAGCCGGCATGGCGGGGCAGGCGGATGAAGCGGGTCTCATGGGCCAGGTGGCGGCCGCCGAACTGGGCCCCCAGGCCGGTCTCGCGGGCGATCGCGAGCATTCGCTCTTCCCAGGCCCGATCGCGGAAGGCGCCGCCCCGTTTCGAGCCGCGCCGCGGCAGGCCGTCCAGGTAGCCGGCCGTAGCAAGCTTGACGGTCTTGAGCGTCATTTCGGGCGAGAGCCCGCCGACGACGACCGCGACCCGATAGGGCGGGCAGGCCGCGACCCCGAGGGCCGCGATCTTCTCGACCAGGAACGCCTGCAGGCTTTTCTCGTTGAGCAGGGCCTTGGTCTCTTGAAAGAGCAAAGTCTTGTTCGAGGAGCCGCCTCCCTTGGCCATAAAGAGAAACTTGTATTCGACTCCCTCGGCCGCCGCCAGGTCGACTTGGGCGGGCAGGTTGGAGCCGGTGTTGGTTTCGTCCAGGACGGTCGCAGGGGCCATGATCGAATAGCGCAGATTGCGCTCCCGGTAAACGCCGGCCGCGCCGCGGACCAAAGCCTCCTCGTCCTGGCCGTCGGTCAGGACGCGATGGCCTTTGCGGCCGAAGACGTTGATCGTCCCCGTGTCCTGACATAAAGGCAGTTCGCCCTCGGCGGCGATCACGGCGTTGCGCAGGAGCGCCCGGGCCACGAAACGGTCGTTGTCGGAGGCGGCGGGGTCCTTGAGGATCGCGGCCAGCTTCTCCAGGAACGACGGCCGCAGGTAGAAAGCGAGGTCCTCGAAGGCCTCGCGGGCCAGGCGGGTCAGGACGCCGGCCGGGATGCTCCAATAGGCGCGGCCGCCGCAGACGACCCGGCGGGCGCCGGAACCCGCGACCTTGCGGTAGGCGGCCTTGTCCGGACCATAATCAAAGACGGGATCGGTCGGAGATGGGCTCATGATCGGCTCCGATCGGTTATTTGTCCAAGCGCGAGACGTCGACCATGTCCTCGAACCCCACGATCGTCTTGCGGCCGATCAGCCCGATCAGGAGGTATTCCTTGGCGATCGGGTCGTACTTGAACTCCTTGATCAGCCGGAAGTTATCGATCTTGCCCGAGGAAGTGACGTGGGTCCGCGTCCCGGTGCAAGGCATGGCGCAGTCGCCGATGGTGATGCGATCCTCCCCTACCGGCGAAATGGGCACGTCCTGGGCGATGACTTCCAAGGCCTTGCGCTCCAGCTCGGCCAGGTCGATGTCGGGCTTGTGGTGGAAGTTGATGACGAAGCCCTGCTTGACATCGGAGTGGGAGGAGGGCAGGAGATAGGGATGGTCGCGCCGCAGGATCGAGTTGACGATATCCTCGGCCGAGTGGGCCATCCGCCGGAACTTGATCGTCCGGTGGACGATCGACTTGATCGACTTGGGGAAGGGGCCGAACATCGTCGGCCGGGCCACGATGATCTCCTCGCCGATCCCGATCAGGACCTGGGCGTTGTAGCCCAGGGCCCCGTAGAGCAGGTCGAAGTGCTCGATGATGACCCGCCGGCCGCGGGTGATGGCGCTGTTGACGGCCTCGACGATCTCGTAGATCTGATGGAAGGCCGACTCGTAGCGGATGTCGATGTGGAAGGTGTGGCCCGAGAACGGGTCGTCCGGCTGGAAGTGGAGCAGCGGCGTCGGCTGGACGTTGATGCCGTCGTCGTCGTTGGTCAGCTCCAGGCCCGGGAAGAGGCCCTTGATCAGAGTCGACTTGCCCGAGCCCTCGGCGCCGATGATTCCGATCAGCAGGTCGGTCGGCATCAGGTAGCGCTGGGACAGCTCGGCCGCGACGCTGTAGAGGCGCAGGCGGCCGTGCGGGGCGTAGTAGGTGGCGTAGACCAGCGTCTCGCGCGGGCCGGAACTGAACCGGTATCGCATGGACCTCCCGGCGCCTTAGTAGGTGATCCGCAGCAGGGGCGCGTGCTGCTGGGCGCCGTAAATATCGGTCTCGCCCGGGTGTCCGGACGGGATGGGGCGCCGCAGGGTGATCTTGAGGGCGGTCGCGGGCTCGAAATAGAGCAGCTTGAGGACGTCTTTGACCGGTCGCCGGTAGAGGGCGGCGATGCTCTTCTTCGTGACGATGCCCCGCCTCCGGAACAGGTCATAATATCGCTTGTTCTTGAAGATGATGTCAAGCGTCAGTTCGTACGGGCCGGAGTTCTTGGAGCGGATGACGCGGGCGGCTTTGAGGATGGATTGGGCCATGATGCACTCCTTGCGGGTCAGATCCGGACGGTCCGGATCTTGAAGATGCCCTGGTCCTTGACCGGCATCAGGTGGTAGAGCGAAAATTCGAAGACCTCGCCCATCTTAACGTCCGAGGGCGAGAACGGGAAGGCCAGGTTGCCGGCCGTGGAAATGCGGCCGGGGTAGCCGTAGTGCAGGAGTGTGGACCGGGTCAGGCTGCAGAGCGACTCCGACTCGCGCTCGGTCGGGGCCACGGCCTCGATGACCAGGCCCAGCTCGTGGCCGCGAATCTCGGTCTCGGGCTCCAGAGCGCCCATGACGCCGTCGCGGCCGTAGACGTGGAAGCAGACCCGGCCGGCGATCTTCTCGGCTTTCAGGATGTCCCGAACTTGGGCCTCGACGGCCTTCAGGATCGGGTCGATCGAGGCGATCATGATCGGGTCGCGGGTCCCGGCCACGGAGATGGTCCGGAAGCCGGCCCGCCGGACGCCCTCGAGCTTGACGTAATACCGCTCGGAATCAACGTGCCGGCTGCCGCGCACTTCGACCCGCCCGCCGGGCAGCTCGGTGAAAGTGCAGTCGGTCAGGTCGATCTCGCCGCCCGGGCCCGGAAGATGGGTGGGGTCGGACTTCTCGTAAAGAGTGTGGGCGGCGGTGGAAGCCTTGGTGAACTTGCGCTTGGGGTTCAGGGCCTCCAAGATGAACGAGTCTTTCTTCAGCGTGCCCATGGCGCAATCGGCGCCCGAGCCGGGGGTGGCGGCGATGGCCGCACACTCCAGGATCTTGCCCATATGCAGGGCCAAGCCGGGGTCGAAGCCTCGGCGGATGGCCGGCGCGGCGAAGACCGCCGGGTCGTAGCAGCGGCCTGCCAGGACCACGTCGCAGCCCGTGTCGAGGGCCTGCAGGAGCGGTTCCACACCCATCTGGGCGACGATGTTGATGGAGGCATCCAGCGTCTCTTCGTCCAGCGGCGGGACACAGGCCAACGGCACGATCTCGCCCTTGCGGAGGTGGGCCCGGACCCGGCGCTTGTCCACGTCGGCGTAGACGACGGCCATCCGGAACTTGAGCTTCTCCTCGCGGGCGATTTCGCGGACAATGGCCTCGCACCAGTCGACATGGGGCCGGGCGCCGCTGCCGCCGGCGCTGCCGATAACGACCGGGATGCCGCGGGCGATCCCGGCCTTGAGCATGAACCGGAGGTCGCGCTTGACGGCGTCCCGGTTGGTGAACGACTTGCCGGCGCCGAGGTAGTAGGGACCGGGGTCGGTCGATCCCGCGTCGACGGCGATTAGGTGCGGGCGCCGGCGCAGACCGGCCTCGAAAGAGGCCTGGGGGAAGCCGTAGCCCAAGATGGCGGTGGTCGATAAAACCCGGAATTCGTCTTCGCGTTTTCTCATCTCGTCGCTCCTTCCCGCCGGGCCTTGGCCACGGCCAGGATGCGCTCCATCTCGTTGTTGACGATGGTGAAGCCCTCGTCGAAGCCCATGCCGGGCTTGGCCAGGGTCAGATCGGCCCGGACGGCCACGGCGATGTGGACACAGGCCCGGGCCGAGACGTCGGTTTCGTTGCAGGTGCCGCCCTGGTAGGCCTCCATGCCGCGGGCCTTGCAGTACAGCACGCTCTCGGCGATGTTCTGCACCCCGCCCAGGTCGGGCGTCTTGATCTGGACCATGTGGCAGGCCCCCGCGTCGGTGAAGTCGCGGATGTCCTCGAGCGTGTTGCACCACTCGTCGGCCACGATCTTGACGCCGCAGCCCTTGGCCCGCAGGGCCTCGGTGATCGCCTTCAGCGTCTCGATCTGGCGGCCCTTCTCCTCGACGTCGACCGGCCCCTCGATATAGAGGCGATGGCCGCCGGCGGCCTTTTCCAGCCCGGCCAAATAATCGGCGATGACCCCGGCGTCCAAGCCCAGGGCGGCGCCGATCGTGCCGTAGACGTCGATGTGGAGCGCCGGCCGGTAATCCTCGCGCCGGCGCAGGGCCTTGATCCGGCGGACCAGCCACTCGACGTACTCGCGAAGCTTTTCGCCGTTGCGGCCGAGCTTCTCGTCGATGTGGTTGATGAGCCCGTGCGGGAGGACGTCGACCTCCTTGAGGATCATTTTGTCCACGTTCTCGTAGCGGTTGTCGCCGCTTTGCCCGAAAATGGGGACGCGGGCGTCGGGCGGGGCCTGGCCGTATTCCTCGGCCACGACCTCGGCCATCAGCCGGCGCCGCTCCAGGGCCCGGGCGCTGAGAAGAGCTTGCGACAGCCCGTAGCGGACCGCGGTGTGGAGACGCTTGCCGTCGAACTCCAGACCCTCGAATTCGGCCGCCATGGTCCGGAACGGATTGATCGTCCGACCCTCGAGGAGCGGCCGGATGCGGCTCTCCAGGAAGGGGATGATTTCGGCCGCCTGGAACAGCGGATCGCGCCCCCCGGCTCCGGAATACTGGACGGCGGCGCAGTCGCCGACGGCGACGGACCCGTCCTCCAGGATCAGATTGACCGAGACGCTCTGCCCGGCCTGGCGAATGCTTCGGAAGCCCGGGGTCACCGGCGTTCCCTTATAGACGAATCCGTCGTGGGCCGCGCCGGCCTTGACGGCACGCTGGTCATCGAAGAAGAACGCCGAGATGCCGGGCGAGAAGACAGCTCGCTGAATCTTCATTTCGGCCTCCCGATGAGCTTGCCTTTGCTGATGGCATAGATGTCGTCCGTCACCATTTGGAAGGAGGCGGCGCGGCCTTCGGCCTTGGCCCGCTCGTCCAGGCGGGCCTTGTGGACGGCCATGATCTCCGCGTCCAGGGGCAGGAAGCCCTTGGCGTAGACGCGGATAAAGCCCTCATTGTCCCTGATCGGCAGGACTTTGCCCCGGTTGTAGGAAGAGGGGGCGAAGGGCACGTCGAGCAGGCCGGCGGCGAAGGCCCGGACGATGCCGCGGGCCCGGTCGCCCTCGCCCGCCGCGGCCACAGCCTTCATCAGGCAGGCGACTTCGCGCCCGATCAGCCCGGCTTCCTCGCGGACGGACTCGTTGTCGGCGCAGACGACCTGCTCCTCGACCATGCTCAGGATCTGGCGGGTCGACTTAAGCCCCGCCGCGTTGGCCTCCTTGGTCGGGATGCCCATGGCTTCATGCGGTGTCTTGACGATGATCTTCTCGGCCTTGGCCATGGCCGCCACAACGGCGCCCAGGTTGATGACCGCGAAGGCCTTGGCCTCGTCCTCGGGGAAGCCGCCCATCCACTGGTGGAAGACGATGGTCAGGTCGTAGTCGGTGTGGCCGGCCTCCCGGAAATAGGCGTGGGCCAGCTCGCGCAGGGAGACGACGGCGGCCAAATCCTGGATGATGTTGCCGCCCTGCCCGTAGCCCAGGGTCAGCGACTTGACGCCCTCCTCCAGGGCCAACAGGCCTTCCAGGATGGCGATGGTGTGGCTGATGAAGGGCGGCACGAGTGTCCCGGTCAGCGGGCCGAAGGGCTCGCGATTGATCGAGACGCCGTTCTCCTCGTAGTAGCCGACCAGACGGTCGACATATTGCCAGTCCCGGATGGACTTGTCCAGCGGGACTTTCTTGGCGTAGGGGATGTTGTAGGAGATCCCGCCGCCCTCGAAGCTGGTGAAGCCCGAAGCCAGGGTGATCTCCGCCAACAGGCGGGCATCGGGCGTTCCGTGCCGGACTTGGATCGGGCGCCGGACGGCTTCCGTAACGCGTCGGCAGCCTTCCAGCCCATGGTTGACGGCGGGAAAACCATTGAGCAGGGAATGGCCGGCGGCCTGCGACTTTTCGATGCCCTTGGCCGCCTCTTCGTAGCGGTTCTGGCGGGTGTAGGCGTCGATGGTCGTCGGCAGGAGGTCCGCCCCGCCTTCCGACTCGAGATAGCGGAGGAGCTGGATGTGCTGATCGACCAAGGCGACGCCGGCCCGCGGCTGGGTCAAGGTTTTTTTCAGCTCGCGGGCCTTGCGCATGGCCAAGGCGAAATTTTTTTCCTTGGGGATCTGGCTCTGATAGCGGACCCCGTCCTCGAGAGTGATCCCGCGGCCGGTCGGCCAAGCCCGCAGGACCTCTTCGCGTTCGGCCAGGAAGTCCTTCCAGGGAAGGGAGAAATGTTTCATATCGATGACCTCGCTTGTTCCAGTTTTATGGTTTGGCGGACGGCCGTCCGGGCGGCTTCCGCGGGATGATCGGCGACGAGATTCCCCAACAGGGGAAAGAGATACAGGGCGTCGGAAAAAAGCTCGGGAGCGGCGGGAAGCAAGGGCCGGTCCTCGGGATCCTCCCGGGGCCGGAGGCAGGCTTCCGCCAGGACGGATGCATCGGAGCAGCGGGACAGGAAGCCGCCGGACCCGACAATGCGGCGGAGGCGGCTGAGATCTTTGCCCCGGCGGATGTGAACGACGCCTTGAAGAGTGGCCAATCGGGTCTGCCGGCCGGCGTGGCGAAGCGCTGCGGCCCGAACGCAGGCGCCGGCCAGGATCGCATCGTAGCGCTCTTCGAGCCTGGAGCCGGGGACCGCCTCGGGGCGGGCGGCGACGGCCGCGACATACGCGTCGAAGCCCGGCTTGTCCAACCCCTCGGCCGTCAGCCGGTCCTCGATCTCGCCGGCCTGCGAGGCGGCCAAAGCCAGGACACTGACCCGCAAGCCCAGGTCGCCTTCGACCGTGCGTTTGACGCGAGGCTCGGGCAGGCCCTTGACCAGGACGCCGTCTCCGGCCCGGTCGGATTCGGTGTTGGAATAGAAATCCGTGGTCGCGCCACCCATGTCGATGACAGCCAGATCGTCCCAGTCGGGCAGAACCTCGGGGATCGTCCGAACCAGGTCGTAGACCGCCAGGGGCGTCGGCTTGGGATCGGTCCCGATCCGCCGCACGATCCGGGACAGGCCTTTGCCGTCTACGATCCGCTCCAGGAAGACGCGGCGGATCACTTCGCGGGCCGGCTCGATGCGGACCTCGCCGACCTCGGGCATGACGTTGGCGGCGGCCACCGCGTTCTTGCCCTTCAGCCGGGCCAGGACTTCGTCTTGAATCTTGGCGTTGCCGGCATAGAGGATCACGGCCGTCAGAGAGGAGGCCGCCAGGGCCTCGGCGTTGGCCAGGTTGGTCCGTTCGTGGCCGCCGTCCGTGCCGCCCGTGAACAGGACGATGTCGGGCGCCAAGCCTTCAAGCTCCTCGATCTCGGCCCGGGTCAGGCGATAGGAATAAGCCTTGACGACCTTGCCGCCAGCCGAGCAGGCGGCCAGACGGGCGATCGAGACCGTCAGGTCGGTCGTCAACCCGACGGCGGCGATCTTGAGCCCGCCACGGGCCGAGGAGGAGAAATAGGCGCGGCCGATTCCGGCCGGGCCGGCGGCGGCCTTGAGCGCGGCTTCGACGATCTCGAAGCCGCGCGAAAGGTCGTCGACGGTCGTGGGGACGGCGGACTGGGCCCGCAAGGCCAGGGCGTCCCCCTCGGGGACGAAGAGGGCCCCCTTGGTGAAGGTCGACCCGATGTCGACGCTGAGCCAGGCCGGTTCAGGCATGGGCTCCTCTCGCCGCGATGTCGGTCCGGAGATCCTCGGCCGCTTGATTCAGATCGGCGTTCGGGGGGAAGATCCGATCGAAACCCATGGCCTTGAACTTGCGCTCGATCTCGTCGAAGGGCGTCTTGCCCACGACCAGATTCCCGCCGACATAGAGAACGACGTCCTCCAGCCCGCGCTCGATGCATTTCTGGCGCAGACCTTCGCAGTCGATCTCGCCGTGGCCGTAGAGCGACGAAACCAGGATGGCCTTGGCGTCCGACTCGACGGCGGCGTCGATGAACTCCTCTTGAGTGACCATGACGCCGAGGTTGACGACATGGAAGCCGGCTTCGCCGAAGAAGGCCTCCAGGATCTTGTTGCCGACGGAGTGGCAGTCCGATCCGATGACTCCGAGGACGATGTTCATGGCCGGCCCCTCACGCCCGCCCGGCGGCATCGGCCAGGATTCCGCGCAGGCGCTCCTCGACGTGGAGGAGCGAACCCTGCTCGATCTTGTAATCGAAGGGGATGACGATTCCGCCGCGCTCGGTGAAGGCCTGGACTTGGGCCAGGTTCTCCTTGCGGCTGATGAGCGACAGTCCGGGCGGGATGATGACGGCATCCAACCCGCAGATGAAGTCGCCCAATCCTTCCAGATCCTGGTCGTAGAGAACGGCCATGCTGTCGGCCGGGATGCCGAACTCCTTGAGGTGGCGGGTGATGATGGCGAAGAAGCGGGGCGAGCGGCAGACGACGCCGATTCGCTGTGAGGGCGTCAGCCGGGCCAGCCGGATGATCGAGTCGCGGGCCGGGGCCACGGCCACCGGCAGGATCTTGTCGGCCAGCTCGGGGTAGCGGGACTTGAGGTCCTCGATGTGGGTGGGAGTGGTCAGGATGAGGTCGAACTGGGTCAGCCGGCGGCCCAGAGCCGGGTCCTTGAGGATGTCGTCCAGGAGGAACTTGGCCATGTTGACGAAGGGCAGGAGGAAGATCTGCTTCTCGTAAATCTCCAGGGCCTCCGGGTTGCAGTCGACCGCCGCCACCGCCAGATCGCGCAAGGCTTCTTCGCGCTCTAACAGGCGGAGGTCGAAGAAGGCTTTGATCTCCTGGTACGAGAACTTAAAGCGGACGAGCTCGTCGATGACTCCGGCGATGAGAACCCCGGCCCTCTCTTTGCGGTCGGCCATCGACGGAGTGTAGGGGGCCGAGACGAAGCTCCCTCGGCCTTGGGTCACTTCGATCAACCCTTTGCGCGACAGCTCCTCGTAGGCCTTTTTGACCGTCCCGCGGGCGGCGCCGAGCATCTCGGCCAGCTCGCGCTCGGGCGGAATCTTGTCTCCCACTTTGAGCCTGGAAGTCCTGATGAGGTGTTCGATGTGATCAATGATTTGCTGATAGGCCGGTCTGGAGCCGTCGGACTTATCGAGCTTTATGTTAAACATGAATCCTCCTGTGTGGACCATACCATACATAATGGACTAGTCCTATATAACCTCCAATCAGGCTCATGTCAAGTACTATTTTTGCCATTCCATTCCCGACGATTTGCCTAGCGGTAAGAAACAAAATGGACTTCGCCGAATTCCGTGAAATCAGGCGGTTCGGGGTATCGGCCAACGGCGAAATCGCGAGGCCGGCGCCTTTTTCCATAGCTCTCTGAGGGAACCTGGCTCTGGCCAGGCGCCAAGGGCTGTTTGAGCACGCGACCATCTGTAGGAATCGAAGAGGAGTGGGGGGCCTTGAAGACCGGGCGATCTGGAATGCGCAGTTCCGCCCTCGCGGGGACTGTCGAAGCGACGTCCCTACGAGGACTGCGAAGCGCTGGAGGCGCCGAAGAGAGCTGTGGGAAAAGGCGAGAAGAGGCCGAAGCCGCCGGGCCGATACTCCGAGCTGCCTTTCCGGAATTCGGCAAAGATCAATAAATCCGCGTTTCACAATTCTCGGACGAGCGATCCCCAGCGCTTGTCCTCCCGAAATCCCTGATGGAGGAAGAATCCGGGCAGATAGAAGTGGGTCAGGATGACATGGATTCCGGCCGCGCTCATCCGCTGGCAGAACTCTTCGATCATCGCCCCGCCCAAGCCCCTGCCCTTCAAGGCCGAGGCGATCACGATGCCGTCGATGAACGCGGCATTGGCCGACATCAGCCGGTAACACAGCCCGCCCATCACGCGCTCCCGGGAGTCGCGCAGGATATAATGACGATCCTGCTGAGAGATCGTTTTGGGATAGTTCTCGAGATAGAAAAGCCGGTAGAGCTGCCCGATCTCCGCCGGGTCGAACGTTTCGGCGAATTCATAAGATTCGCCCTTCCGGTCGGAAACGGCGGACCGGACGATAACCTGCTTGACGCGGTCCTCCCCGAACGGCCGGATATCGAAGCTTCGGCCGGCCGCGGCCCGGGGAAAGACCATCTTGGCGAAGACCGCCCTATCGGCTTCGTCGGCCAGAGCCGCCTGGAGATCGGAGAGCTCCGCGAAATGCACGGCCGGCGTCTTGACCTCCTCCGTCATCCGCCCGAGCAACTTGTCGAAAGCCGCCAGGACGGCCTCGGAGGCGCCCGCGAAATAAGTCTGCCGGTAGAGATAGTAGCGCGCCGCTTCGGGGTACCGGTCCAGGCCGAAGACGCCGAGGACCTCCAACACCTTGCCCTCCCGATCGGCCGCCCCGGACGGGGCGTTTTGCAGCTCCCATTCCTTGTACCGGCGGACGGCGTTGACCGCCGGCAGAGGGATCATGTAATGGGATCGGAACTCGGACAGATAAGCGCTCAAAGACTCGGCCAAGGCGACGCCCTCGAGGCCCGCGACGGGTTCTTTCTCCAGGGCCGCCGCAAGGGCTTGGAAAAAGGCCGAGGCCTCGGCGTAGCCCAGCGCCTCGTAGCAGGCGTCGAAGAGCCACCGGACATCCTGACGCCCAGCCAGCCACGGATAATGGGCCGCGGTCTTGAGGAAAAAATTGCGGATAAGCGGCCGGACGAGAGACAGCGGCCCCTCGTAGGCTCGCCAGCCCGCCAGCGAGTGGATCATCGCGGGCCTCGGCGAGCTTGCTTCGGCGACCATGACGTTGGTCGGGGACGGGAGTCCCGGCACGATCCGCCCGCCGGAAAACCGCCAGGCCTTGAAGAACGCGGCCATACCCTCGATGGCCAGCGTCCGCCAACGGCCCGGCCCCAGCACGGAGCGCTCCGGCTCCTCGTCTCCGTCACGGAGCCGGAGCCTCTCCCAGACGTTGAGCCGTCCCGAGTAGAGAATGGCCACAGCGCCGAGGCCCGGCCGGAGGCTCCCGATCCGCGGCAGGATGGGCTCGCCTAACGGGTAGTTGGCGATAGCCAGGTGCCAGAACAGCGTCTCGGCCTCCGGTTGGACCCCCAGATCGTCCGCCGTAATGAGCCGCAGATCGAAGGCCTCGCCGGACGCGCTCCGGACATGGACGCGGACGCTGGGCCGGCCGTCATACTCCGGCAGGCGGGAGACCCAGATGCCGTCGGCGGGGATCTCCCTCGGATCGAAGCCCTCGCGGCCGAAGACGAGCCCGATCGACTGCGGCAGGAATGTCGGGTCCGTCAGAATGCGCCGGATGCGGCCGACTTCGGCCGCCGGCAGTCCTTCGTCAAAGGCCAGGCGGGCCTCCCACTCCTGCGGGGACAGCGGCCGCAGCCGCCGGCCGAGCCAACCCTCGTGGTCCGAATCGAGCTCGCTCAGCCGGGAGACCGCCGAGCGCGAGAGCTCGGGATCGACCCTATGCAGAGCCCAGCTGGCCAGCTCGGCCCGGACATGGCGGTAGTAGTCCGGGTGATAGCGGGCGAAGTCGACGAACAGCCGAAGGATCCGGAGGAACTGGGCTCGGGCCGGCTCGGCCTCCTCTCCGCCTCCGGCCAGGCTTTCCCGGTAGGCCGCCATGCGACGACGGAGGGCGTCGAAGCGCTCCGGCCCGAGCGGCGAAGAAGAGATGGCCTCGATCGAGGCTTCGTTGAGAAAGCTCAGCCCCGAATGGACGAAAGAGGTCAGGGCCCGGTCGTACTCGGGGTTCGGCTCGTCGAGGAGCAGGATGCGGTAAGCGTCGCAACGAATCGACTCCTCCGGATGCCCGGCCGAGGCCTCGAGCCGGGCGCGAAGCAGCGGCGCGATCCGCAGGTCGGGCGCGGCCAGCAGACCCTCGATCCTGATCAGGGCGGCCCGGGCTTCGGGCGTTTCGCCGAAGAGGGCCATGGACGCCAGCTTGTGGGCCGCGAGGAGGCTCTCCTCCCGGACTCGAAGCGGGGCTGTGACGTCGTCAGTTCCGTAGATCCGGTCGCGGGACGCCGGCAGAAAGACCTGTTCGGCGACGCTTTCGGCCGGCACGTCCCAGCCGGCCCGGCAAGGGCAGAAGCGGGCCAGGGCGGGGTTGCCGAACCAGAGACGCGGCTGGCGGGCGAACACGCCCAAGTCGATGACTGCGCCTTCGATCCGGTACTCCAGGTCCCCGATCAGCCGTCGGCCCGAGCCGGCCTCGACCGCCAGCGGCAGCATGGTCTTGCGGAACGAATCAAACAGGAAATCGCCGACGAAGAAGATCTCGTCCTCAAGCACGCCCAGGTCGCGGTAGAACCAGTGCGGAATGCGAACCCGCCAGCCGTGGTACTCCAGCTCGACGAAGCTCTTGCGGTAAAGCGCCTCGATCTCGGCCGCGAACCCGGCCTCGATCCGCTTGCGGTTGTACGACCCTTTGGTCGTCAGCTCACCGCGGGCCTCCTCGAAATCGCGATCCAGGACGGCGAAGTTGACGACCCGTTCGTAGGGGGCCAGGTCCAGGTTGGCCGCGCCGACGATGCGGCGGTAATACGCCCGCTCGCCGTCGGCGTCCAGGGCCGCGCGCAAGACGGCGTCGCCGTAGTCGGGGACGATGAACAGGACGTTGTGGGGACGGCCGTCGCCGACCAGGAAGGTGCGCTTGATGCCGGGCACTCCGGCGAACTTGCTCTCGACCTTGAGCGGAGCGACCGTCTCACCTCGGGTGTTCTTGTAGATATCCTTGATCCGGTCGACGATCCGATAATACCCATTGGGCAAAATTTCGAAGACATCCCCGGTGGCCAGCCACTCGTCCCCGCCAGGCTCGCCGGGGACGGGCACGACGCCGCCGGGCGGAGCCGCGTCGAGATACCGGGCGACATAGGCCCCCCGGATTTCGAGCTCCCCTTCTCCGGTCAGCCGGGCCTCGATCCCGGGCAGAGGGAGGCCGTGGGCATTGTCGACATAGCGGCCGGGCGGGGTCATGGTGATGCCGCCCGTGGCCTCGGTCATCCCGAAGCCGCTGCAGAGGGCGATGCCGCTTTTCTCGAAGAACCGGAAAACCTTGGGGTCCAGAAACCCGGCCGCGGAAAGCCCCCAGCGCAGATCCGGGCCGACGATCCGTCGCAGGACGACCGCCGGGTCCGCCCCGGGTCCGGCCGCTTCCATCGCCTCCAGGCAAACCTCGTAGAGCTGGGCCCAGCGGATGGGCACGCTGATGAATCCGGTCGGCCGGATCTGCGGGAACAGGGAGAACAGGCGCTCGGGCGAGGGATTACCCGAGGCGACGTAGGTCCCGCCCCAATAAATCGACCCCAGGAGCTCCAGGTAGCGGCCGAAGGTGTGATAGAGCGGCAGGAAGCAGAGAAAGACTTCATCCTCGCCGACGTCCGGCAAAGCCGCCGCCCGGGCGAACCGCTTGGCGGTGAGGTTGTAGATCGAAAAAGAGACGCCTTTGGGGCGGCCCGTGCTGCCCGAAGTGAAAAGGACGGTCGCGACTTCGTCGAGGGCGAACCGCCGGCGGCCGGCGAGCCGAGCGTCGATTTCGGCCGCACCGAGCCGTTTGCAGACCTCGCCCAAGAACGGAACGCCCCGGCTTTCGTCGGCCGTCCCCGCGTCGAGAGCGACGATCCGGAACGGGACGGCCGTCTTTTCCCGGACTTGTTCGAGCAGGAGCCGCCGGGCCGGGGAGTCCGTCACGGCCAGGGTGATGCCCAGGCGGTCGAAGATGTCGATCAGATTGTCTTGGCTGAAATGGGTGTTGATCGGCGTGTCCAGGATGTCGTAGAAAAGACAGGCCAGGTCGGCGCAGGCGTTTTCCACACCGTTGTCGGCGAACAGCGCCACGCGCGGCGGCCCGGCCGGCTCGTCCGCCGCGGCCAAATGGAAGAAAGCGGCCGCGATCTCCCGCGTCTTGCGCTCCACCTGACGATAGCTCCATTCGGCGGGCGCCGGCCCGGAGGCGTCCCGGAAGAGCGCCTTCTCCGGATGGGCTTCGACCCGGGCCTGGAACATCTCGAGAAGGGAGTAATCGACGCCGCGGATGAGCCGCAGGGCGGACTCGGCCCAACGGGCGCGGGCGGCGTCATCGCCCAAAGCGCGCAGGAAAGGCCGCCGGCCGGTTTCAAACAGCGCCTTTCGGACGATCGCGGCCTCGGCGGGATCGAACGGCCCGGCCGAGACGGCTTCCTCCAGAACGGCGAGGAGCTCTCCGGCCAAGCGACCGGAATCGCCCACCGCGTGGGAGCCAAACCATGCCGTCAAGCACGGCGTCAAAGCTGAGACGGCGGAGTGGCGTTCTTCGTTCATTGGGGAACAATTCATCTTAGCAGATCGGAACGGATTTGGAAAAAGTATAGAATACCGCCCGGAGGATCCAGCATGAACGACCGCCCGGCCTCACGATATCTTCCCGCGCTTCTCGTCCTCTTCCTCGGCAGCGGCTGCGCCGCCCTGATCTATGAGATCGTCTGGTTCCAGTTATTGGAGATGGTGGTCGGTTCGTCTGCGGTATCGCTGGCGGTTCTTCTGGGGACTTACATGGGTGGCATGGGCGCCGGCAGCCTTCTTCTGCCCCGCCTCGTTTCTCCCCGCCGTAACCCGCTCCGTGTTTACGCCGCGCTCGAAGCGGGCATCGGCTTGTGCGGGCTGGCCATCCTTTTCGGCATGCCGGCCGTCGTCCGGGTCTATTCGTCGTTGGCAGGGCACGGCTTCGCCGGACTGCTCGGCCGCGGCGTCGTCGGGGCCGCCTGCCTCCTCGTTCCCACCCTCCTCATGGGCGCCACCCTGCCCGCGATCTCGCGCTGGATCGAGGCGACGCCGCGAGGCGTTTCCTGGCTGGGCTTGCTCTACGGCGTCAACACCCTGGGCGCGGTGATCGGTTGCCTGCTGGCCGGGTTCTATCTTCTGCGCCTCTACGACATGGGCGTCGCCACCTACGTTGCCGTCGCCGTCAACGCGGTCGTTGCTTCGGCGGCGCTCGTGCTTTCCCTCGTCGCCCGCCGGCAGAAGAAGGAGTCCGGCGAGGCCGAGTCCTCCGTCCTTCCCGCGGCGGCCGCATCGGAAGATCGGGGGACCGCCGCCGTTCTCGTCGCCATCGGCCTGTCCGGCTTCTGTGCCCTCGGCGCGGAAGTGGTCTGGACGCGCCTTCTCTCCCTCCTTCTCGGCGGCACCGTCTACACGTTCTCCATTATCCTGGCCGTTTTTCTGGCCGGGATCGGCCTGGGCGGCGGCGCCGGCTCGCTCCTGGCCAGGGGGAAAATCCCCGCCCGATCTCTGCTCGCAGCCTGCCAGCTCCTGTTAACGGCAGGAATCGCCTGGGCCGCTTTCTCCGTTTCAAAAGCTCTGCCGCTTTGGCCGATCAACGCGACCATGGCCGCGAGTCCGGGACCGGTCTTCCAGATCGATCTCATCCGATGCCTCTGGGCGGTCTTCCCGGCCGCCCTGCTCTGGGGCGCGAGCTTCCCCCTAACCTTGGCCTCCGTGGCCGGACCGGGCCGTGATCCCGGTCGCTCGGTCGCCAAGGTCTATGCCGCCAACACGGCCGGCGCGATCCTGGGCGCCGTCGGCTTCAGCCTGATCTTCATCCCGACCATCGGCACCCAGCAGTCCCAGCGTCTGATGATCGGCCTGGCCTTCGCCGCCGCCCTTGTCGCCGGGGTTTACCGCCGCAAGCCCCTCGCGGCCGCCGCAACGAAACGAGGCCTCGGCATCTCGATCCCGGCATGGACGGCTGCGCTCCTCGCAACCGCGCTCCTTCTCTGGAGCGTGCCCGGCGTGCCTTGGGTGATCATCGCCTGGGGCCGGACCGTGGCCAGCCGAACCATCAAGGGGACGCCGCTCTACGTCGGCGAAGGCATGAGCTCATCCGTGGCGGTCGTCAAGCTGGACGAACAGATCACCAACTTCCACGTCTCGGGCAAGGTCGAAGCCTCGAGCGACCCGCAGGACATGCGCCTGCAACGCATGCTCGGCCACATCCCGGCCCTGCTCCATCCCAAGCCCGAATCGGTGCTGATCGTGGGCTGCGGAGCCGGGGTGACCGCCGGATCGTTCGTCCCCTACCCGAGCGTCAAACGGATCGTCATCTGCGAGATCGAGCCGCTCATCCCAAAGGTCGTGGCCCGATTCTTCGCCGCCCAGAACCACGGCGTCCTGGACGACCCGCGGGTCGAGGTCGTCATCGACGACGCCCGCCACTACATCCTGACCACGCGCGAAAAGTTCGACATCATCACCTCGGACCCCATCCACCCCTGGGTCAAGGGCTCGGCTTCGCTCTACTCCAAGGAGTATTTCGAGCTTGTCCGCCAAAGGCTCAATCCGGGCGGGCTGGTGACCCAATGGGTTCCGCTCTACGAGAGCACCCGCGAGGCCGTCCAGAGCGAGATGGCCACTTTCTTCGACGTCTTTCCGAGAGGAACGATCTGGGGTAACGACCTACAAGGCCTGGGCTATGACGTCGTGCTGTTGGGGCAGGCCGGAGAGCTGCACATCGATCTGGACGCCCTGGCTGGAAGGCTGGCCGCGCCGGCCCAGGCTCCGGTTCTGGCCTCGCTCGAGGAAGTGGGTTTCCCTTCCGCCACCGCCCTGCTGGGCACGTTCGCCGGCTATGGGCCGGACCTGGCCTTGTATCTCAAGGGGGCGGCCATCAACCGCGACCGCAATCTGCGTCTGCAGTACTTGGCCGGGCTCGGGCTCAACGCCGCCAAGGGCATGAGCCTCTACGACGAGATCATGGCCGACCGGCGCTTCCCTTCCGGGATCATCACCGGCTCGCCGGGACTTCTGGTCGAGCTGCGCGGGGCGATGCGGCTTCTCAATTGACGCCGGTTCGCCGTCAGGGCGGCTCGTGGATGATCGAGAGGGAATTTGCTTTTAGATTCTTTAAACGATCGGTGTCCGTCGGACGAGCGACCTAGCGTAAGGAGCATACGACATGCGCATAACCGTCATCGCGATGATTCTGATGACCGCCCTACTCCAACCGGGTGCGGCGCTCGGGACCAAGCCATCCGCGGCCGCCGGTCAGTCCGCGGCCAGGCTCCCCGACGGGCTCAAGCCTCTGTTCGACTTCCCCGTGCGCGACACCTGTGTGTGCCTGGTGGACGACGTCTACTACTTGACCGGCACGACCGGCGCCCCGACCTGGTGGAAGACCAACGAGGGCATCCGGATCTGGAAGTCGAAGGACCTCAAGACGTGGGAGCCGCTGGGCCTGGTGTGGTCCATCGAGAGGGACGGCACCTGGCAGAAGGCGATCAAAGACGGCCATCGGGCGATCTGGGCCCCCGAACTGCACTACCTCAAGGGGACGTTCTGGCTGGCCTACTGCATCAACTGGCCGGGCGGGGGCACGGGAATTCTCAAGAGCACGACCGGCAAGGCCGAGGGCCCCTACGTGGACGTCAAGCCCGACGGACCGCTCACGCAGGAAATCGACGCCTCGCTCTTCCAGGACGACGACGGGAAGCTGTACTTCGTCTATCAGGATGGCAAGATCGCTCGTTTGAAGGACGACCTCAGTGCCCTGGCCGAGAAGCCTCGCCTGCTCAAGCCGGCCAACGCCGACCATGTGGGCTTCGAGGCGGCGTTCGTGTTCAAGATCAGGGGCCGGTACTACCTGTCGTGCGCTGAGTTCATCAACGACGAGTACCATGGCATGATCGCCAGCGCCGACTCGCTGGCCGGCCCGTGGAGCGATCGCTACTTGGCCATCCCCCACGGCGGGCACAACATGTTCTTCAAGGACAAGGACGGCCGGTGGTGGAGCACGTTCTTCGGCAACGATAAAAACGCTCCGTTCACCGAGAAGCCGGGGATCCTGCGCGTGGAGTTCGACCAAGCGGGCCGGATCCATCCGCTCATCGAACCGGCGACACGGCACCTCCCTTGAGCTTCGAGCTTTCTCGGCCCTGAGTCCCCCGGATCTGAATTTGAAATTTCGCCTATAATCGATATGATGACTCCGTAGTCCACCATGCCCTCAAGATCTTTTTTGGATCGGACCGTTAGAAAAAGAGCCTCGAAAGGAGAAACGGCATGAAGACTCGATCCCTATTTCGTTTCTCGGGGGTCCTCTGCGCGGCGCTTGCCTGCGCCTCCTTGGGGGCGGCCCAGATGACAGTCAAGGACGTCATCAGCCTGAAGAAGCTGGGATTTTCGGACACGGAAATTCTGGCCGAAGCGGCCAAGTCGGGCCCGAAGCTCGCCTTGACCGAAGCCGATGTGGCCCAGCTAAAGGCGGCCGGAGCCTCGGACGCCCTGATCAAGGGCCTGGGCAATCCTCCCCGAGACATCGCCCTCGAAGACGTGATCCGCATGGTGAAGGCCGGGCAGCCTACGGCCCGGATCATCGACGCGATCGCCGGCGCTGCGGGGAAACCGCCGCTGGGAGCCATGGAAGCTCTGAATCTGCAACGCCAGAAAATCCCGGCCGCCGTCATTTTCGCCCTGCGCGGCCGTCCCCTGGGCGTTGCCGAGGTTCGAGCCTTGGCCGAGGAGAAAGCCGATCCTCCCGTTTTCGAACAGCTCGGCAAGATGCTGGGATTTGTCCAAACCGCTCTTTCGGTCGAGGAGGCCATGGAGCTTATGCGGATCGGCGTACCTGCAGATTCGGTGAAGGCCTTGAAGACGGCCGCCGCGCCGAAGCTGCAGCCAAATCCCGAGCCGCCCCTGCCGGAGCCGCCGGCACCCTCGGAGGAACTGGCGGGAACATGGGAAGGGACCATGAAATCGGCGGGGATGACGGTGCGGGCCGTGATGACGTTCGATCGAAACGGGGATTATTCGCTCAACGTCAGCGGCTACCTGCAGCAGGGCAAATGGTCGGTCGTCCACAACAATCTCGTCCTGGCGCCCAACGACGGCATGGAAGAAGCCGAAAGATACGAGCTCAAGAACGAAACGCTTTTAATCAAAGGGGCAAACGCCTTGTTGACCCTGAGGCGGAAGCAGTAGCTCGAGCGGACAAAGGTCTAAGTCCATCTTGTGAGCCGGGCTGGGGGGGAGGCCGGCGCCGCGTCTTCAGCCGGCGGCGGGTTCTTGCGACTCGGGGGCAGTTTCGGGGGTCTCGGAGGTTTCCGGGGTTTCGGGAGTTTCGGCGTCATCCGCGGTTCCGCCGGCGGGGCCTTCGTCGATGCCTTCGATCGGGGGGCCGCTGAGGCCGGATTTCTCGCGCTCAACCTTGCGTCGCCGTTTTTCCTCGGCCTTCTTCAGCCGGGAGATTTCCTTATTGCGCTTGGCGCTTTTATAAGCTCGATTATTCTTAGCCATCGCCGTCTCCTCCTCGAGGGTGTCCCCATCCTATCATAAACACGGCCGGGCCGCGAAAGGCCTAGATAAGGATAAAGAGGGACGGCCGACAAGGGCCGCCCCCCTCGAAATTCGAAAGATCAGTAAGGCCGTCCGGACCCGGGGTCCGGGCCGTCGGCCGAGACCGGAAATCGGGTCAGAAGCGCCGGCCGCCGCCGCCGCCGCCGAAGCCGCGGTCACGCCCGCCGCCGCCGCCGAAGCCGCCGCCGCTGCGGGGGCGATCAGTCCGGGGCTTAGCCTCGTTGACGGTCATATTGCGGCCCTTGAGGTCGCGGCCGTTCAGGGCGGCGATGGCCCGGTCGGCCTCTTCCTTGGTCGGCATCTCGACGAAGCCGAAGCCGCGCGATTCGCCGCTGAACTTGTCCTTGATGATGGACGCGGTCGTTACCGCGCCGTAAGCGCCGAAGGTTTCCTTGAGGTCGGCGTCAGTGGCGCTGAACGAGAGATTTCCAACGTAAATGTTCATACTCGTCTCCTTTGACGAGGGATCTTCCCCGGCTGTTTCGCCGGAGCGTCCCAGAACTTGGGGCTCGAAATAAAGGAGAGGAGTATGCGACCGGTCAGGTCCCGTGACCCTTCCTTTATTCTCGGCCGAAATTATAGCACAAAAATATAAATCAAAAAACAAGGGCGGCCCCTTCAGGGCTGGAGCGGGGAGGCGGGCGGCTCCCCCGTCCCGGCCCGGCTAAGAGCCGGGCGGGGGGACTACGGAAGCCGTTGCCCGGCGGGCGGCCCGGCGGTCCCGGCGATGGTCCAGGAGGCGGCGGACCCGGTTGAATTTGTCCCGATCAAGAGGGTAGAACCAGGTCACGACCAGGGTGGCCACGAGCAGCAGCGCCCCGACCGGGCCGATCAGGAACCGGATGGCGTTGAGGGCCGAGGCCGGCTGGGCAAACTTGGTCACGCCCTTGGGCGGAGCCTGATAGCCGAACCAGCCCAGAACCTGCAGGACGATGAAGATGGCGAAGGCCGTGGTCAGCTTGCGGACGAAGTTCTTGGCCCCGTAATAGATGCCCTCGTGGCGCCGGCCCGTCTTCAGCTCGTCCCATTCGATGACGTCCGGGAAGATGGCGTCCGGAAGGACGTGGGCGGCCGAGACGCTGATGCCGATGGCCACCGCTAAGGCCAGGGTCAAGGTGGTAGCCCCCTGCGGAATGAACGGGATGAGGAGCATCAGGACGATCCAGAAGACCAGGGCGGACATGAAGGCCACCCGCTTGCCGATCCGTTTGGCCAGCCAGATCCAGAACGGCAGGACGATCGTGGCCGTGATCATCATCAAGCCGAGGACGGCCGACTCGATGGGTAGGCCCAACCCGGGCACCTTGGCCAGCAGGTCGCCCCGCATGGTCCAGTAGACGAGAAGGTACGGCAGAACCACCCCGGTCAGGTCGAAGGCCACCCAGTTTAGCATGTAGAGGGCGGTGGCGTAGCGAAAGGGGACGTTCTTCCAGGCCAGCCGGACGGTCTGGCGGAGGGTTGCCGATTCGACCTTGATGTCCTCTCTCGGTTTCTCCTTGATGGTGAAGAAGATCAACAGATACGGCACGATGGCCGAGACGCCGAAGCAGGCCGCGGCCAGGGCGAAGCCCTGCTGCTGAGTTCCACCTCCCCGCATCACCGCGTCCACGATCATGGGAGAGGCCATGGCCGTCGCAATCGAGGCCAGGAAATTGAAGAACATCCGGTATCCGGCCAACGAAGTCCTCTCGTCGTAATCCGAGGAGATCTCCGGCGTCAGCGAGTGGAAGGGGACGATGACCAGAGTCTGGAAGGTGTCGCTCACGGCATAGGACAACATGACATAGAGCATCAGCAGAATCTGGTTATGGATGGGAGGCGCCCACCATAGGATCAGGAAGGCCAGCCCATAGGGGACGGCGAAGATCAGCAGGAAGGGGCGCCGCCGGCCCCAACGGGTCTGGGTTCTATCGCTGATGATGCCGACCAGCGGGTCGTTGACCGCGTCCCAGACCACGCCGACGAAGGCGGCGAAGGAGGCCAGCCGGGGGTCCAGACCGACGACGTCGGTCAGGAAGATGGCGTAGAAGATCTGACGCAGGGTGTTGAACGTGGCCAAGCCCCAGTCGCCCGTGCCGTAAATGACTTTGGTCAGCCAGGGAAGCCGTCCGGACTTGGCGTGGGGCATGCGATCTCCTCGTCAGGCTGTTCGGTGCGGGTATTCTATCCGATTGGGCGGGCTCGCTCCAAGCCCGGAAGCAAGATGACCGCCCGGCAGCCTAGGGACAGGCGGGCGGGCTCTCCGTCCGCCGGGATGAGATGAACATCCAGATCGAGGTGTAAAGCACGACCCCCAGCACGACCCATTTCATGACCGTCAGGGGAAGGGATTTGACGACAAAAGCGGCCAGGAAAACCCCCAGGACACCGAACACCGTCAGGGCGACGGCGGCCTTGGGGTCGTAGGCGTTCTCTTTGACGAAGCGGGCGCTGCCGGCGGCCATCAGCATGGCCGTGGCCGTCATCATGATCGGGAAGGCCGTCTTGGGATGCATGCCCAAGGCGTAGACCATGGCCATGCAGGGAGCGTAGAAGCCGACCCCGATCGTCTGCAGGGCGCCGAAGACGAAGCTCATGACCACGGCCACGACCAGCTTCCAGCCCGTGAGGCCGATGGCCACACCGCCCAGCGGGAACCACTTGAGAAGGCCGGCCAGGATGGTCAAGGCCACCGCCAGGAGGCCGATGCCCATCCCCAGCTGAATCTTGCGCCGGGGCATGCGGCAGACGACCCCCGCGCCCAGGACGGCCCCGGCCGGGGCGGCAATGGACATCAAAATGAGGGTCAGAGCCTCCACCGGGACCGCGCTCATGAACAGGAAGGCCTGGGTCACGGTGGCGATGGTGTTACCGACGTTCATCGTGCCTGGGATGACACGGTCGTCGACCAGCCGGAAAAACTTGAAAGCGGCCGTCTGCTGGGCGAAGCTTCCGATGCCCAGAGTATCGAAGAAATTGGTGATGAACCCGACTGTCCACAGCTTCGGCCAGGCCGTGTCCGAAAACTGCTTGCGCTTCCGGAAAGCATCGCGCAGGTAGTAGAACCCGAAGGCCGAAGTCATGAGCCCGAGGACGGTTTTCAGAATGGTGACCATCGTCCGCCATCCTATTCGGCCCGGCCGCCGAGGTCAAGTCTTTCAGGCCTAGGGTTCCGGCGAAAGATCCCGCCGGTAGACCCGGTGGCGCTTGGACCAGGTCGTTCCGATGGCGTTCATGTCGGCCAGGCTTTTGACGTTAGTCTCCAGGGCCAGGGCGATGTCGCAATGGACGGCCTTGGCCGCAGTCAGGGTCCGGGTGATCTCGGCGTAGAGCAGGGCCGTCGCCCCCTTGCCCTGGAACTTGGGCAGAAGCCCGACGCCGTTGCCGCTCATCCGGCGGCTCGTCTTGAGCGCCCAGCCGATCCGGATCCAGCCGAAGGGCCAGATCCGGCCCCGAGTCGCCCGCAGCGCCGCCGAGATATCGCGAAAGACGAACAGGAAGCCGGCGATTTCGTCGCCCTTCATGACCACGTTGAGGAGCTTGGGGTCGGCGACTTGAAGCAGCTGCCTCCCCACAGTCCGAGCCTCGTCCGCGTCGATCGGATAGAACCCCCAGACATGGCCGAAAGCTTCGTTGTTGATCTTCTGCAAGGCCGGAATCCAGCGCTTGAGCTCGCGTTTGCTCCGGAAGGTGTGGACGCGCAGGCCGGTCCGTTCCCGGATTTTGTCGACCAAGGCGGCCAAGCGATCAGGCAGGCGGTAGCCTTGCGAGAGATAGCCCGAGAGATAGTCGATCTCCTTGACCAATCCGGCGCCCTCGAGCAAACGGGGATAGTAATCGTAGTTGTAAGTCATGCCCAGGGCCGCCTCGTATTCGAATCCTTCGACCAAAATACCCGGGCAATCCGTGCGCAGCATGCCCTTGGGGCCGTAGAGCGTGGTCAGGCCGCGGGCCCGGGCCCAGGCCGCGGCCGCGTCGATGACGGCCCGGGCCGCTTCGGCGTCGTCCTCGGCGTCGAACCAGTTGAACAGCGCCGCCGGCTTGCCGGTATAGTCGTTGTAGCGGCGATTCAGCAGCACGGCGATCCGAGCCCGGGTTCGGCCGTCTCGCTCGGCCAGAAAAAACGCGGCCTCGGAGCGTTTGTAGAACGGGTATCTTCGTCGGTCGAGCGCCCGCCGAACATCCCCCCGCAGGGGTGGCGACCAGAGGCGGCTGTCGTGATAGAGCTCGAAGGGGAAATCCACGAATCTCCGAACGTCCCGGCGGTTCTCCGTGTCGATTTCGCGGACGGTCACGGCCATGGCCCGTTTATACCCCGAGGCGGGGGGAAAGACAACTCCGGAGCCCGGTTGACTTTGCCCCGGCGGGAGTGGAGAATAGGCCCTCAAATGAGGATTCTCATGAAAAAAACCATCGGCTTCGCCTTGATTTTAGCGGCCCTGGCCGCCCCGGCTTTCCCCCAGCTTCTCTCCTACAAGCTGACCGGCAACTTGGCCGGGATCTCGGGCGGCGACTACAACGACCGCATCCTGGGCGAAAACGCCTATCTCCGAGCCAACTCGACCTCCATGATGGGCGCTTTCGAAGAGCTGAGGAACGGGTTCGGTTTTCAGGCCGAGGTCATCCTCCCCTTGGGACGCCGCTTCGGCGTTGGAGTCGGCGGCGGCTATTTTCGGGTCAGGAGCGAGGGCTCGGTGTCCTACAAAGGCATTTCGAACGGCACAGCCTACGACGCCACGTCGACCCTGATCCCCCGGCTCTCGATCATGCCCTTCTTCGTCAACCTGCACTACCAGTTCGAACTCGGCTCAAACTTGACCTTGGACGCCTACGCCGGCCCGCTGTTCGAGATCGTCCAGTTCAACGTCGAGAATCCCACAACCATGACGATCTTGAACACCTCGCAGACCGTCACCTTCACGGCAAGCCAGACGTCGCTGGGAGCCCAAGGCGGGCTGGGGCTGGCCTATCGCGTCCTCAAGAGCGTCTCGATCGTTGCCGACGCCCTCTATCGCACCGGCAAGGTGTCCGATTTGTTCGGGAATTGGACCATGGTCGGGGCCAATGACGCCGGAACAATCGCCGGCAGCTCGGCCGAATATTATCTCTGGGCTTTCAATAGCACGACGGGAGGGACGTTCCCCCGAGCCGGTTATTTCGATAAGAACGGCCCCACCGATGCGGACGCGGCCGGCGCCAAGAAGGCCGAGATCTCGTTGAACGGTCTGTCCTTCCAGGCCGGCGTCCGGTTCAGCTTCTGAGCGCGCTGCGCTCCGGTCCGCGGCGGGGCGGGAGGGCCCGGCGGACGGCGTCCTTCCAGCCCGCGTAGAGGCGCGCGGCCTCGGCGCGGGAAATCTCGGGCGCGAAGCGCCGCTCCATTTCCCATAACCGGCCGATCTCCGCGGTGTCCTTCCAGTAGCCGACGGCCAGGCCGGCTAGATAAGCGGCGCCAAGCGCCGTCGTTTCGATCGTCGCCGGCCGCAGGACGGGATAGCCCAGGACACCGGCCTGGAAGCGGCAGAGGAAAGCGTTGGCCGATCCCCCGCCGTCGACCCGAAGATCCTTAACCCGCAGGCCCGAATCCCGGGTCATCGTTTCCAGGACGTCGCGCGTCGCATAGGCCGTCGCCTCCAGAGCCGCCCGCACAATATGCCCGCGCTCGGTACCGCGGGTCAAGCCGACGATCGTGCCCCGGGCTTCGGGGTCCCAGTAGGGCGCGCCTAGGCCGACGAAAGCGGGGACAAAATAGACGCCCGCATTGTCGGGAACGGACTCGGCCAGGCCCTGGGAGTCCGCAGCCGTCTTGAGCAGGCCCAGCTTGTCCCGCAGCCATTGGATGGCCGCGCCGGCCACAAAGACCGAGCCTTCCAGAGCATAGACGGTCCGCCCGCCCGGGCCGCAGGCCAGGGTCGTCAGCAGGCCGTGGCGGGAATCCGTCCGCGTCCGGCCGGTGTTGAGCAGGATGAAACAACCCGTGCCGTAGGTGGCCTTGATGGCGCCACGGGCGAAGCCGGCCTGGCCGAACAGGGCGGCCTGCTGGTCGCCTGCGATGCCCGTGATCGGGATGCCTTCGGGGATGGCCCCCGTGCGGACGGTCCGGCCAAACTCGCCGGACGAGGGCCGGACATCCGGCAGCAGCGCCGCCGGAACGTCGAAGACCCCAAGCAGGTCCTCGTCAAAGCGGCCATGATCGATGTCGTAGAGCATAGTCCGCGAGGCGTTGGTCGGGTCGGTGGCATGGACCCGGCCGCCGGTGAGCTTCCAGAGGATCCAAGTGTCGGTCGTGCCGAAGCAGAGCTCGCCGCGGCGGGCCCGGGCGCGGAGGCCGAGCTTTTTGATCAACCACTCGATCTTGGTGGCGGAGAAATAAGCGTCGATCGGAAGCCCCGTCCGGCGGCGGACAAGCGCGGCCATCCCCCGCTCGCGGTTCAGGGCCTCGCAACGGGGCGCGGTCCGGCGGCACTGCCAGACGATAGCGTTATGGACCGGCTGGCCTGTCTTGCGGTCCCAGATGATCGTGGTTTCTCGCTGGTTGGTGATGCCGACGGCGGCGATGGAATCGGGCGGCAGGTTGCGCAGGACGTCCTCGACGGTTTCCCGGACGCTGTCCCAAATTTCGCGCGGGTTGTGTTCGACCCAGCCGGGGCGGGGGAAGTATTGCGGGAACTCCCGGTAGGCGGTGACGATCGAGCGTCCTTTGCGGTCGTAGGCAATGGCCCGGCTGCCCGTCGTCCCCTGGTCGATGGCCAGGACGTATTTCACGTCAAGCTCGCGACCCCAGCCAGGCCAGCATGTCGTCGAAGACGCGCTCCCGGCCGGTCTCGATCGATAGGGCGTGGTGCATCTCGGGGTAATCGATCAGGGTCTTGTCGGTCATCGTCAGGCGGCCGAAGAGCTTGCGCGAAGCTCGCGGATCGACCAGGTAGTCCTTGCCGGAGAGGAGGAAGAGCGCGGGGACGGAGGCGGAGGCCGCGGCTTTGAAAGCCCGCTTCTGGCCGGACATGGTGTCCATGAGCACCTTCAGGCTGGACACCCGCAGCTCGTCGGGGTTGGCGTCCATCACGGCGCCGTATGTTTCGTCCCGAGTGCACATCTGCGAAGTGAAGGGGACGGTGACGGTCTTGCGGGGATTGAACAGATAGAAGCAGATGAGCGTCAGATAGGACGATAGCGGGAACTTCATCCCGTTCTTAAAGCTGGGCGAAATCAGGATCTGCCCGGCGAACGCCTCGGGATAAGCTGCGGCCAGGTTGAACACGATCAAGGAGCCCAGGCTTTCGCCGAGAGCGAATATTTTCAGGCCGGGATGCTCGGCGGCGATAATCTCGCGCAGGGTCAGAATATCCCGTTCCCAGACGCGCGGCGAATCGACATGGCCGCGCGGGCGCTCGGGCGTACGGCCGAAGCCCCGGAGCTCGATCGCATAGGACGAGATCCCCCGGGCCGCGAGATACGAAGCCAGGAAATCCCAGCGGGCGGTGTGGGCGCCCATGCCGTGGACGAGAAGAAGGACGGCGCGGGGCGTTCCCGCCGCGTCCCATTTTCGATAGAGGATGTCCCCGCCGATCAGTTCGTTCATGAGGGTATTATAGCCGGAATCATGGGATTCAATAGAGGGCAGCGGTTTCCCTCAATCCGGGGTTGTCATTGCGAGCGACCGAAGGGAGCGTGGCAACCTCGATTTCTTCCGGCATGCTGCTATGTTTTATTTCCCGGCGGCGGTATTTGCCGCGGCGGCGATGATGGCGGCTCCGAGGCCCGAGCCGTCGTGGGTCAGGGCCGTCCGGACGCGGGCCGCGCCAGGGCCCAGGATCTCGCGAAAGGCGGCGGCCATGCCGGCCGCAAAGCCCGGATGCTTCTCGAAGACGCTACCGTCCACGGCGATCGTATGATCCCGCTCCAGGCCAGGATCCATCCAGGTTACGGTCGCCGCCAGGCCGGCGGCGGCAATCCGGGCGGCCCGGCGGGAAACGATCCAGGCGATGCTGCGCACGGCCGCCGCATCCTGCATCGAAGCCCCCGGCGTTCCCAGCTCGGCCAGAATGGCCCGGACGCCGGCGGCGTTTTCGGTGGCGTCTTCTTTGATCGCGCAGATCCGCTCGCTGCCGAAGCGCTCCCGGACGGCGAAAACACTCGGTAATCGGCCATCGAACATCAAGCCTCGAGCCGTCTGCTCGACAACAACCAGCCGGACGAGCTCGCCCAGGTATTTGCCCGAGACCATCTTCTCTTCCCATTGCGCGCCGGGATTCCCGCTTTCGGCGTCGAGACGCTCGTCAAAGCGATTGCGGGGCAGGCCCTTGTCGAAGCCTCCCGATTCCATGTTGACGATCATCGACTCGCCGACGTAGGGCCCCAGCGGCTTGCGGATGCGGGCGGTTCGCTCCCTGTAGCAGATGTTGGTGCCCGTGCCCAGAATGCAGCCGACGTCGCAGGCGGCATCGAGATAGGCGCGGGCCATCTGGGTGCCCGTCGTATCGTTGTCCAGCGAGACAACGCGGATATGCGCCGCTCCCTCCCGGGCCATAGCTTCATTGAGAAGCCCGACGACGTCGTTTCCGACCACCCCCTCGGCCGACCAGCCCTTGGTCCAGACGATCAGCTCGCCCCTGTCGATGGAAGGCTGGCGAATGGGAAACGAAAAGGTGAAGCCGAGCGGCCGATCCCCGCCCACGCCCAATTCGCCGGCAAAGGCTTTGATGGAGCGGGCCAGGGCGCCGAACAGCGTCTCCGCGTTGCGGTCCGTCTCTTCGGGCGAGAGGCTGTATTTGCGGCTGGTCACATCGGGAGCGCTGCCATCCCCGGCCAGCCGAACCAGGAGGATGCGATAGTTCGAGCCGCCCAGGTCCAGGGCCAAAATCTCTCCCTTTTCGTTCCCCGAGGGATTGTCGACATAGGCAGGAAGCATCTTGAGCGAGCTGGGCTCACCGCTCAAGCCCCGCTCCATGTCGCTTTGAAAAGCCTCGATCGTCCGCCGCACGGCGTCGACGGGATAGGCGAAAAGTCCTTCTAGGTCGATCAGCTGGGGATCGTTCAATGTCTCCGCCTTCGATGGAATAAACCCGCTCGATACCCCAGTCTTTGCAGGCCTCATTAGATTCGCAAATGAGGACCGCAACCCCGTCATCGAACCGACGGGGCGGAAGCCGAGCCCGGGGTATTAACAGGGTTAATACTGAGCGGCGCTTATAGCCCCGATTTGAAAATCGGGAGTATGGCGCCACGAATGTATCCAGGCCGGAAGATATCGCGGCGGACAGAAAGAGTCAACTCTGCAAAGTCCGCGTACGGGCGCTTCACGCTAAGTCGGGAATCCGGTAGAATCGCGGCATGAGCCCCCGCCGACGGGATCCGCGGCCCGACGACAATCCCCTGCCCCGCCGCATCGACACGGCGCCGATGAAGAGGCGCCGTTTTCTGGGCTGGGGAGCGGCCGTCGGGACCGGCGCGCTTTCGCTCAAAATCAAGGGCGCCCCCAAGCTCACGTCCCCCGCCCTCCGTTCGCCCCGCCTCCAAGACCCCGCCGCCGGCAACATCCGGATGATCCGCACCGGCTGCCCTTCGCACAACTGCGGCGGCCGCTGTCTGCTAAAGGTCTTTGTCCAGAAGGGCCGCATCGTCCGCATCGAAAGCGACGACCGTGCCGGCGACGGGATCGAGGCGCCCCAGCTGCGGGCCTGCATCCGGGGCCGGCTCTACCGCCGCCGCCAATACCATCCCGACCGTCTCCTCCATCCGCTCAAGCGGGTCGGCAAGCGCGGCGAAGGATCTTTCGCGCCCATCTCCTGGGACGAAGCCCTCAACACGATGGCCGCCCAGCTGAAGCGGATCAAAGCCGCCTACGGCAACGCCGCGATCTTCGTTCCCTACGGCACGGGCAGCTACAACCAGATCAACGGCCGCCAAACGGCCCAGCGCCTGATGAACCTGTTCGGCGGCTCGCTCGGCTACTACAACAACTACTCCTGGGCGGCCATGGCCGCCGCGACACCCACGGTCTACGGCACCAACACGACCGGCAGCCAGCGCCAGGACTGGGTCCACGCGCGCTATATCCTGATGTGGGGCTGGAATCCCTGCGAGATGCGCGACGGGACGAACTCCGAATATTTTCTCCGCCAAGCCAAAGAGAACGGCGCCCGGATCGTCTGCGTGGATCCTCGGATGACTTTAAGCGCCACCGCCCTGGCCGACGAGTGGATTCCCATCCGGCCGGGCACGGACGCGGCGATGCTCTCAGCGATGGCCCACGTCATCATCGCAGGAAATCTGCATGACACGGCCTTCGTCCGCAGCCATTGCCTTGGATTCGACGAGACCCAGATGCCAGCCGGGGCCGAAGGAGCGGAGAGCTATAAAGACTACATCCTCGGGACCCGGGACGGCGTCCCCAAGACGCCCGCCTGGGCGGAGCCCATCTGCGGCATCCCGCGCGGCACCATCGCCCGCCTGGCCCGCGAATACGCCTCAACCAAACCGGCCATGCTCTACCAGGGCTACGGCTTGCAGCGGCGGGCCTACGGCGAACAGGCCGTCCGGGCCGGCTGCGTCCTGGCCGCGATCACCGGCAACGTCGGGATTTCGGGCGGCTGGGCGGGCGGTTTGGGCCTGCAGGCGCCCGACGGCGGACCGCTCTGGAACGTTTTCCCGTCCGGCCCCAATCCGGTCAAAGCCCAGATTCCGGCTTTCCTCTGGGCCGACGCCGTCATTCGCGGCGAAAAGATGACCGCCGCCGACGGATTGATCGGCGCGGACCGGCTGCCGACGAACATCAAGATGGTCTACGCCGTCGCCTCCAACATCCTCCTCAACCAGCACGCCGACATCAACCGGACCGCAGCCCTCCTGCGGAACGAAAAGCTCCTCGAGTTCATCGTCGTGCAGGACAACTTCCTGACGTCTTCGGCCCGCTTCGCCGATCTCGTCCTTCCGGCCTGCACCCAGTTCGAGACTTGGGGTGTGGCCGACGGCTGGAAATACGGTGACGAAGTCCTGCTGATGCCCAAGATCGTGGAGCCGCCCGGCGAAGCCAAGAGCGATTTCCGCATATGCGCCGACATCGCCGTCCGGCTTGGCTTCGGCGAGGCTTACACCGAAGGCCGGGACGAGCGCGGCTGGACGGCCTGGTCCATCGACGAGCTCCGCCGGGCGCGATACCCCGGGCTGCCTTCCCTTGACGAGTTTGAGGCGTCCAACGCCGGAGTCTTCGCCCTGCCCGTGACGAAGCCCGCGATCGCCTTCGCCGATTTTCGGAGCGACCCGATTAAGCACCCCCTGCCGACGCCTTCGGGCCGGATCGAGATCTTCTCCAAGAAGCTCCACGACATGGGCCGCCCGGATGAAATCCCGGCCGTGCCGAAATACGTCCCCGAATGGGAGAACCCCTTCGGGCCCGAGGCGAAGGCGGCGCCGCTCCAGGTCGTCGGGCCGCACACGCTGGCCACCGCCCATTCCACGCTGGATAACGTGGCTTGGCTGAAAGAGGCCTTTCCGCGCCGCCTGGCCATCCATCCGGTCGACGCCGAGGCCCGGGGAATCCGAGACGGCGATCGGGTCAAGGTTTTCAACGGCCGCGGGGCCGTGTTCGTGGCTTGCCGGGTGACGCGCAAGATCCGGCCGGGTGTGGTGGCTCTGCCGCAGGGCGCCTGGTGGAGGCCGGGCCCGGCCGGCATCGACGAGCACGGCTCGATCAACGTCCTGACCTCGGCCCGACCGACAGCTCTGGCTTTCGGCAACGCCCAGCACACCATCATGGCTCAAGTGGTGAAGGCATGAGCGTCCATCAATACGGGTTCTTCTTCGACTCCAGCCTCTGCTCCGGCTGCAAGGCCTGCCAGGGCGCCTGCAAGGACAAGAACGACCTCGAAGTGGGAATTCTGTGGCGGCGGGTCTACGAGGTCGCCGGGGGCGGCTGGAAGAAGGAGGGCGAGGTTTGGGTGCCGGATGTATTCGGCTATTTTCTGTCCATGGCCTGCCACCACTGCGAGAACCCGCCCTGCATTCCCTCCTGCACGGCCAAGCTCATCTTCAAGCGGGGGCGGGCGAGCCGCCTTCGTGCGTCGCCGCCTGCCCTATGCGGGCTTTGGATTTCGGCGACATCGACGTATTGCGCAAAAAGCATGCCGGCTCGGCCGCCGTCTTCCCCCTGCCGGACCCGGCCGACGCCAAACCGGCCCTGGTCATTAAGCCGCATGCGACGGCAGGTAGAGCCAACAAAGATACGGCTGAAGTCGTCAATTGGGAGGAAATTTAATAGCCATTCCGTTTCGCGTGGGATGGCGAAGCGGCAGGGTTTTCGGCCAACGGCGAAATCGCGAGGGTTTAGCTTTTTTTGCGCATATCTTCGAGGGAACCCAGCGGGCGCCGAGGGATGTTTGAGCACGCAACAATCAGTCGGAAAAGAAACGGAGTGGGTGGCCTTGCAAGTCAGCTAAAACAAGCATGCGGAGTTCCGCAGGCGCCGAGAAGAAAGGCGCAAAAAAGCGTGAAAAACCCGAAGCCGCCCTCACAGCGACGGGCGAAGCGCCACGAGCGGCAACACTTTCCGCCCGGAGGGATTGTCCCGGACGATGTTGACCAGGCCGATCTGGACGCCCTTGAGGCTCCAGGCGTAATTGACGATCCCCACGACCACGCCAGTCTGGGTGCCTTTGATCCAGTTCACCGGCGCCACCGCGCCGCCCCGCAGCTCGCCGCCGTCGGCGATCAGGGTGCAGCCGCCCGCCGAGACGATGCCCTTGATCATCTTGGCCCCGACTACGGCCCCGGCAAAGGCCAGGCCGCGGATCTCTTTCGACCCGACCGCGACGCCGGCGATGCTGATCCCGCCGAGGACTTCTCCCGCACCGACGGCGATGCCTCCGATGGTCAGGCCGGAAACCTTGCCGCCCGCCCCGAGACCGAGGCCGGCGATGTTCAGGCCGGACAGGTTCTTGCCCGCGCCGAGCCCCAAGCCGCCGATGCTGATGCCGGAAATGTTCTCGGACGCGCCCAGGCCCAAGCCCCCGATGTTGAGGCCCGAGAGGTTGCCGCCCGCGCCGAGTCCCAGGCCGCCTATGCTGATGCCCGAGACGTTGCCGCCGGCGCCCATGCCCAGCCCGCCGATGTTGATCCCGGCAATGTTCCCGCCGGCGCCGGCACCAAGGCCGCCGACGTTGATCCCGACGAGCGATCCGCCCGTCCCCACACCCAGCAGCCCGAACGAGACGCCGCGGATGTCTTTTATGCCGGCCACACCCAACAGCCCGATCTGGACGCCTCGGAGCGTCCCGCCGCCGGGGATAAGGCCGAGCGACAGGCCCTCGATCACGGAGTCGTTGGTGTCTTTCTCATACGGCTGCCACAAGGTGACGTTGATCCCGCGCACCCGCTCGACGCCGCGGTCCCGGTAGTTGAAGCGCAGGCCGGCGAAATTCTTGGAGTTGCCGAAGCTCAGGCCCCAGCTGTGGGAAGGGATGTCGAGGCTTTGGGCGGAGAGGACTCCGGCCAGGAGAAGGAAGGCCGACAGGGCGGCGATAAGCTTGTTTCGGGTCATGATCGATCTCCAATCGAAATTGGGCTCGGCCTCCCCGCCTGGGAACGTACCGCGCCCTTCCCTGTTAATTACGAAACAGCCGGCCGAAAGGTTCCCCTCCGCTCAGCAGAGGGCGGCGACCTGCCGATGCCGAAAACAGGGCACGATGTGGTCGTTGACCATCCCCGTCGCCTGCATGTGAGCATAGACGATCGTGGAGCCGACAAAGGTGAAACCGCGGGCCTTCAGGTCGGCACTGATCGCGTCGCTGAGCGGGGTGCGGGCCGGCAGCTCGGCCGGGGTTTTAAACCGGTTCAGGAGCGGCCGGCCATCCACAAACCGCCAGCTATAGGCGTCGAAGGATCCGAACTCCTCCTGGACCTCGAGAAACCGCTTGGCGTTGTTGACGGCCGAGGCAATCTTCAACCGGTTGCGGACGATCCCGGCGTCGGCCAGCAGGCGCTCCATGTCGCGCCGGCCGTAGCGGGCCACCCGGTCCGGGTCGAAGCCGCGGAAGGCCCGCCGGAAGTTCTCCCGCTTGGCCAGGATGGTTCGCCAGCTTAATCCGGCCTGCATCCCCTCCAGGACGAGAAACTCAAAAAGCTTGCCGTCGTCGTGCAGGGGCACCCCCCATTCCTGGTCGTGATAGGGGGCCAGGAATTCATCGCCGTCGCCCCAGCAACGGACCGGCGGCTTCATCCAGCCAGCTTCTTAATCGATCCCAGGGCCAAGTCGACATCCGAGGGCTTGTTGCACAAGAAGAAGCTGATCCGGATGCTGTTCAGCCCGCCTTCGCCGACGGGGCGGGCGCGAATCTTGTCCTTGCCCAGCTGTTCGCTGATTTCGTTCATCGTCTTGGATTTCATCCGGAAACCGACCATGCAAGTTCGATACGCCTCCTCCTCGGGCGAGAGGATTTCCAGGCCCGGAATCGTCCGCAGGCCGGCATAGAACGCTTCGGCCATACCATGGGCCCGTTCGAAAATGCGCCTCAGCCCGATCGTTTGGACGAAATCACAGGCCTTGCCCATAGCGTAGAACAGCGCGTCGTTTTGGGTTCCATACTCGAAGCGCTGGGCCGTGGGTTGGAGGGTGAACTCCCTTTTGAAGATGTCGTACCCCTTGGACGAACCGCCTCCGACCGTCAGCGGCCGGATGGCATCGATCATTCCCGGCCGGACGTAGATGAATCCCGTCCGCTTCGGGCCCATCAGCCATTTGTGGGTGCTGCAGGTATAAAAATCGACGCCGATATCGCTGATGTCGAAGGGGACGCAGACGGGCGCCTGGGCCCCGTCCAGGGCGAACCAGATGCCTTTCGCCCGAGCCAGTTGAGAGATCTCCTTGGCGGGCAGCCTCTGGCCGGTCGTGCAAGTGACGTGGCTGGCGATGATCAGCCGGGTCTTCGGCGTGATCAGGGCGGCGATGCGATCGACGTTGCCGAGGCCGCGGACTTTATCCGGCTCGAACAGCTTGATGACGATGCCGTCCCGCTGCATCCGATTGAGAAGGGCGGAGTTGACGGCCACATGCTCGTGGGTCGAAGTGATGACCTCGTCGCCCGTCTTGAGCGTCAGGCCGTTGACGATGGCGTTGACGCCCTCGGTGGCGCCGCTGATCAGGCCCAGGTCGTCGGGCTTACACGAGGGCCCGAGCAGGGTGGCCAGCTTGGTCTTGACGGAGGCCCATTCCTTGGCGTCATACCCGGCCGAGGGCGCGCGCTCCTCGACCCGCAGCCATTCGTACAGGCTGTTGAGGATGGGCAGGGGGGACGACCCCAAGCCGCCGAAATTAAGGTAGGTCCAGTCCGGGTCGAGGAGGAACTGGTCCCGGATGACGTCCCAGAAGAACTCGTCGCCGCGGCCGGCGCCGTCCTGAAGCATGCGCCCGAAATCGGCGGCCGGAAGCTTGCGCGACACGGCCAAGCCGCCGACCAACGCTCCCGCCCCCTTGAGAAAATCCTTGCGTTTCATGAGTCCCGTCCCTCCGCGAATGATAATTCAGACGATCCTGCCGACTATAGTCCCGCCCCGCGATGGGTGTCAAGAATGGAGCGCGGGAAGAAAGGCAGGGCCCACTCGTCAAAGGATAACGGGACGGAATTGTCCAATTTCTTTCAAGACCAGGAGAGACGCTATGACGACCCGACGGGATTTTCTGAAGACCGCGCTCATCGCCGGAGCGGCTTGGCCCCGATTCCAAGAGTGGGGTCAGGGCGGCCGCGGCCGGATGCGGGCGCCGATCGATGCCTCCCAGATTCCCCCCTACCGCACCAAGATCATCCCGATGGACCGCTGGACGGCTCTGAAAGCCGATTTTGAAAAGGTCCGCCAGGGCGACGGCCTCAGCCGGCACAAGCTGTTTCGCGCCTCGCTCGAGGCCCTCGACTTCGGGCTGCCCGCCGACTTTAAAGACGCCCGGTCGGTCGTCGTCGCGGCCACGTTCGCCAAGTCGGCCACGGCCGATTTCCGGCACAATGGCCAGAGCCACCGCATCCTGGTTCCGTTCCAGTATTACGAGGACGAATGGACGCCGGAAAAGCTGAAATCGGTCATCCAGGCGGACCTCCTCAAGGAGCCCGGCCGGAAGCTGTCCGACATTTCCAAGCGCGTCCCGCTAAAATATCTGGCCGGCCGCAGCGGGCTGGGCCGCTTCGGACGCAACAACCTGATCTTCGTCGACGGGATGGGCAGCTATAACCTCCTCCATGCCTTCGTCACCGATGCCAAGCCGGCCGCGGACCCCGACGTCGAGCTCGAGATCCTTGACGAATGCCGCCATTGCCATATGTGCGACCGCATCTGCCCGACCTCATGCCTGAGCCGGACGAATTTCATCGTGGACGCGGGGCGCTGCCTGACGCTGTTCAACGAGAATTCCGGCGACTTTCCCAATATCTTCCTGCCCAGCATGCACCACGTCCTGATGGGCTGCCTGAAGTGCCAGTCCGCCTGTCCCGAAAACAGCCGCATCCCCGAACTGACGGCGACGCTGGAGGGAGTTTCGGAGGAGGAGACTAAGGCGATCCTCAAAGGGACGCCGAGCGAGGCGCTGAAGCAGTCTCTGAAAAAGCGGCTCCGCCTCTTCCCGGCCGTCAAGCCCGCCGACTTCGGACCCATCCTGAAGCGGAATCTGGGCGCTCTGATCCGGGCTTAATCCGAGCCGACAACTCCCTTATCGCGGATAAGGCTCAATCCCCCCTCTTCTCGAAATGATGCGGGAAGGAGAAAAAGGAGCCGCTCCGGACGGAGCGGCCCCGGATCATCAGTTCAATGCCGGCGGAAAACGGACCGGGTCCGTCGATCAGCCGAGGATCGCGTCCTTGCAGGCCTTGGCGACGCGGAATTTCACGACGCGCTTGGCCGGGATCTTGATCGCGGCGCCGGTGGCCGGGTTGCGGCCCATACGAGCTTTGCGGTTTACCAGAACGAGCTTGCCCAGACCGGGAACCGTAAAGCCGTTCTTGGCGTTCTTGTAAGCCATCGCGACCAGCCCTTCGACGGCGGCGACCGCCTGCTTCTTGGTGATGCCTGCCGCTTCAGCGACACCGGCCACGATCTGGCTCTTCGTCATTGCTTTTGCCATCCGAAACTCCTTTCGATTGTTCCGGGACCGACCGGCGAGGGGCGATCTCCGTTGGCGGCAATATAGGCGTATTTCGGGAGAAAAGCAAGCCCCCTGAGGTTTTTTCCGAACGGCGAGCCCGTCAGCGGAGCTTCAGATTGACGCTGCCGATGCCGGCGTCGATCGAGACGCTGATCGAAGCCGCGGTCTTGCCCCAGGCCTCGTTGGTGTAAATGTGGCCGGCCTTGGCGAAGCCGGGAGCATGGATGGAGCCGAGACCGCCGTCGATATCGACCCGCACGCCGACGGAGGCGGGCAAGTCCAAAGTCGCCTCGCCGACGCCGCCGTCCACGGACACATCCAGGCTACGGGTCCGCTCGCCGGTCAGGTCCGCCCGCAGGGCGCCGACGCCCATGTCGATCGTCAAGGAGCGAAGGTCGAGACCACGCAAGTCGAGGTTGGATTCCCCGGCCCCGCAATCCACGTCCAGATCGAGCGGGACGCGCTTGCTCAGCTCCAAGTCCCAAGTGTTCCGGATGCGGCCGAACAAGGACATCCCCCGCCGGCGATGGCGGATGATGACCCGGCCCCGGCTTCCGGTCTTGCTGTAGTCGATGCCCGGCTCGAGCCGGGTCCGGTTGTAGCGGAAGGTGCCGGCCACGAGGTCGGCCCCGTCGGAGCCGCGGACCGTCAATTGCCCGGCCGAGAGATTAAGGGCGATCTCGGCCGAATCGAGGCCCTCCAGCGGGATGCGTTCGACCCGCTCCTGCATCGGCCCGCTTCCCCCGTCGTTGATGACGCAAGCGGGTGCGATCGCCAAGCCGAGGGCGAGAAGCCCGAGAGTCAAGGATTTGGATACTGTCATCGGCATTCTCCTGTTCGCGCAAGGGCGGGCGGGTACCCCGCCGTTCATCCGTAGATACGAATAGGGAGCGGGGAAAGTTCGTATACAAGGCCAGCGGCGGCTGTCGACTCTCCTCCGGGGATGGGTTATAATTTCGGCGCAACAGGAGAAATCAGATGCGCAAACACACCCTCATCATTCTCGCCCTGCTGGCTCTCTCCGCCGCTGCGGCCGCGGCCCTGCCCCAGGCCAAGATCGACGTCACCGGAAGCTGGGAGCTGACCTTCGAAACCCCGATGGGGACCCGGGTCTATGCCACCGCCTTCGTCCAAGCCGGCGAAGCGGTCAAGGTGGTCATGAAGACCCAGCAAGGGACCGAGCTCAAGAGCGACGGGAAGATCAAAGCCAACGAAATCGCCTGGACCGTCGTGGTCACCGGCCCGATGGGGGAAATCCCTTTGACCTTCAAAGGCAAGGTCGACGGCGAAACGATCGCCGGCACCGTCCAGATCTCCGACATGGGCGACGCGGAGTTCAAAGCCAAGAAGCTGAAGTGACCGGCCTCCCGGTCAGAACCGCTTAAGGTCCCGTTTGGCCCCCTCGAGCTTCGGATCGAGGGCCACGGCTTTACGGAGGGCCACCACCGCCTCGCTTTTCCGGCCGAGCTTTTCCAGAGCCAAGCCCAGCCGCCACCAAGCCTGAGCGTGGGAAGGGGCGCCGAGCTCGGGCGGGCGCGAAAGATATTTCCGGATCAAAGCTTCCGCCCGGGCGTAATCCGAACCCTGTTGGAAGACGGCCCGGCCGGCTTGAAGGAAAGGCGCCGGATTATCGGGGACGTTCGTTTCCGCTTCCCGCAAGACCACTTCAAGGTCCGCAAAGCGGGCTTGGGCAGCGTAGGCTTGGGCCAGGAGGCCGTATGCCGCCGCCCGATCGGGCTGGAGCCGCATCGCCTCGCGGGCCAGCGCTTCCCCCTCCGCGAATCGTTTCTCACGGCCGGACGCGTAATACCCGGCCAGTGTCGTGAGCGCCTGGTATGAAGACGGCTCGGCAGCCACGGCCTTTTTATAAAGCTCTTCGACTTTCCCCGCCGAACCCGCCTCCCGCCGCAAAAAGCCCGCTTGGACTATGTATCCGCGCGCCGGGGCTATGGCGACCAGCTCCTCGGCCAGCTGCCGGGCCCGATCCTTGTCGCCGCCGACGATGCCGGGGGCTTGTCGATAGAACTCAATCAGGATCAGATGGGCTTCGACGTGGCGCGGGTCGAGCGCCAGGGCCGCCTCGGCTTCCTTGCGGATGCGCCGGGCCAGCCCAACCTGCCTCAGGACGCCCGCGCCCTGGGCCCGTCGGCCGTTAATATAGGCCAGCAAGGCGTGGCCATCGGGATTTCGAGGATCGCGCTCGGAGGCCTTTTCGGCCAGGGCCAGCGCTCCATCCAGGTCCCCCGCAGCGTCCAGGCAGCGGGACATCAGGAACTGGGCTCGGGGATCGTTCGGGTTCGCCTTCAGCATCGCCTCGGCCGCGGCTTTGGCCCGCCGCCAATGCCCCGCTTCGATCAAAGACTCCGGCGATGGCGTTTGCGGAAACGCGCTTTGGGCCAAGCCGGCGGCGGCCAGAACGAGGGCGATCAGGATCGGGGGCGTTGTTCGTCGCGGGATCATCATCCCCGCCATCCTAGCCGGGCCGATCCCGCATTGTCAACGGGTCAACGGACGTCGACCTCGACGGTGAAGAACTTGAAGTCCGTATAGGCCACGGTCGTCTCGGAGCGGACATAGGCCCGGCCTCTTTCGGTGACGTAGGCTTCCTCGATCCACAGCTTGCTCGGGAAACGGATGCCGTTCTTCTCGGCGCTGAACTCCGAACGCAGGGTGATGCGCGGCTTGAGCTTGTAGCGCCCGGCCCTCTCCTCGAAAACGGCGCGGTTGCCGATCCTTGCATCGCTCCACTCGATCTTGAGGATCTCGCCGTCGTCGGGCCCGACCCAGGCCTTGCCGTAGAGGTTGGTCGTCCCGGGCATATCATAGAGCGGCTCGGCTTCGATGACCACGGCCGGCGTCTTCCCGACCTTATCGTGTCCGATGATTCGATAGGTATACGCGGATTGGAAGCGTTGGGCGAAGATGCCCACCGGTCCCAAAAGCGGCGTGCCGAAGACAAAATTTTGGGTCTTAAGCCCCGTCCCGGGCTCGTTGGCCGGCTTTCCGTTTTCCTTCAGCAGGGTCCTGGTTTCGCGCACGGCCCGGTTCTTGTCCCGCACGCATTGATAATCATAGACGTAGGCGTCTTTCTCCTTGGCCGCCGGCCGACCGACCCAAGACATCCCGAAGGCGCCTCCGACGGCCCAGTTCGAGATGATATCGGGCCGTGAACGGACTTGGTCGAGGGCGTAGTTGATCGTCTCGGAGATTTCCTCCCGGCAGACGAAATCGAGGACCGAGCCCTCCAGCCGGGCGGCATAGGCGGACAGCTTGCTCAGGAGCTTCGCCAGGACGGGTTCCTGCGCCTCCTGAGCGGGCCGGCTGAAGAGAAAGCCGCCCGCGACGGCGAAAACGGCCGCGGTCAGGCAGAACGAGCCCAAAAAACGATTGCGGCGATTGATGAAAACGGGGCTCAAACAGATGAACTTCATGGCGCCCTCCCCACTCATTACTTTATACGCCGAGCGCGGGGAAAACGCTACAGCATGGAGCTGTACGTTAGCGGACGTCGACCTCGACGGTGAAGAACTTGAAGTCCTTGTAGGCGACGGTTGTCGTGGATCGAATGAAGGCCCGGCCGCGCGTATTCAGGTAGGCCTCCTCCATCCAAAGCATGCTGGGGAACCGGATGCCGTTCTTCTCGGCGCTGAACTCCGAACGCAGGGTGATGCGCGGCTGCATCTGGTACTTTTCCGCGCGCTCCTCGAAGATCTCGCGTCTGCCGACCCTCGACTCGCTCCATTCGATCTTGAGAATCTCCCCGTCCTCAGCTCCAACCCAAGCCTTGCCGTAGAGGTTAGTGGCGCCGGGCCGCTCCGCCGTAGGCGTAGCCTCGATGATCAAAGCGGGTTTGCCGTCGACTTTCTCCCGGCCGGTGATCTTGTAGTCGTAGAACGGACGGAAGCGTTCGGCGAAGATCCCGACGGGCCCCAGGAGCGGCATGCCGAAGACAAAAACCTCCGTCTTGAGCTTCGCGTCGGGGACATTCGTCTTTTTCCCATTATCGTCAAGAAGGGTCCTGGTTTCTCGGACGAGTCCGTTCTTTCCACGCACACACTGGTAGTCGTAGACATAATGATTCTTGGCCGAGATTAGTTTTCCATAGATCCGGTCGCGGAAAGCATCGGGGACGAGCGGCGAAGCCGCCCTGACGTCGAGGGCGGGATCGATCCTCTCCGCGATCTCTTCCCGGCAGACGAAGTCCAGGACCGAGCCCTCCAGCCGGGCGGCGTAGGCGGACAGCTTGCCCAGAAGCGCCGTCAGGACAGGGTCCTGCGCCTCTTGCGCAGGCCGACTGAAAAGAAAGCCGCCCGAAACGGCGAGAATCGCAAGCGCCAAGCCGAGCGCACCCTTACCGAGACGGATATCGCTGGAAAAAGCGGCGGACGAACGGACGTGCTTCATAGCGCCCTCCGCACTCATTCTTTTATACGCCCGACGGAGGGAAAACGCTACAACTCACGGCAGCCGTGGCTGCCTCAGATCGAAAACAGCGTCTGGGCGGGATCCGGCTGGAAAACGCCGGTCCGGGCTTCGTCGATCATCTGGGCCGCGAGCAGGTTCCAGCTGATGAAGTCGGGCGCAGCCAGCGGAGCCCCCGTGTCGGCGTGGTAGTTCTCGCGCATCATGCCGTTTTCGGCCAGGTCTTTGAGGCACAGCCTGGTCACGCGCTCGGCGACGGCCAGGGCGGCTTCGGGATAGCCGTAGTGCAGGAGCGCGTGCATAACCATCCAGTTGGCGTGCGGCCAGATCGGCCCCTGCCAGTTGGAGTATGGCTTGATGACGTTCTCGTTGTTGTAGGCCGGATCGTCGGCGGCCAGCGAACGGACGCCGTGCGGCGCCCACATTTTGGCCGGGGCCAGAACGCGCCGCTCGATCATCCGGCGGGCCCGCTCCGGCGAGGCCAGCCTGGCCCACAGGGGGATCATATTGCTGTACGTGTCGCGCCGGACGAGCGCCTTCTCGACCGCGTCGTAGGTATAGTAAGTCGCGCCGGCCTCGTCCCAGAGGACGGCGTTGACGGCGTCCGCCAAGCGGCGGGCCCGCTCGGCGAAGGCGGCCGCGTCGCCCGGCCGTCCGAGCCGGGCCGCGATAAAGGCCATGGCCCGGTAATCCAGCACCATGAAGCCGTTGACATCGCCGGCAGCCATGCTGTTGTGGTAGCGCCGGACGAGCGAGACGTTGTTGTCGGCGCCCGACTCCATGCTGTCCCACCATTTGACCAGGCCGGTCGCGGGATCGGACATCTTGCGCTCCCGGTAGGTGACGCAGGCGGCCATGGTCTCCCAGACCGGCTCGATCCAGCCGAAATCGCCCAGGGCGATCGAAGCGTAATAGGCGGCCTGGCCCATGAGGGGCTTGATCTGGTAGAGGCGGGCGTCGCGCCCGGACCAAGGCCGGATGCCGCCAGGCGTCTGGCCGTCGGGCTCGGTGAAACGCAGGAAGTTCAGGCACCAATTTTTGAGATACATGCCGTCGGCCCGGTCGATCGAGATGAGGTGGAGCCCGACGAAGAAGGCGTCCCAATCCCACTGCTCCTCGTAGACGCCGTTGGGCACGATATAGTCGAAGGGCAGGGCCCCGTTGGCCTGGCGCAGAACACGGCTCCGCAGGCTCCCGATCTTCAGGCGGGCTTCGACGGCCAGCCGGTCCAGAGCGGCCGAATCGGAGATCTCGAAGTGATGCATGGGCGCCTCCCGAGCGGATGATATCAGAATCGACCGGCCCGATCACGCCAAGAGAAACGTATCTATTTCCCGGCTTCGCGTTTAGAATAGACCAACGGCCGCGGCTCTCCGGACCCGGCACGGCAACACGAAACGCACTTCTCGCCTTGGAGGATCCGTCATGAGAAAAGCCCGCCGCCCGCTTTCGATCCTGGCCGCCGTCCTGGCCTTCGCCGTCCTGCCGTCCCGCCTCCCGGCCCAGGAGGCCAAGACCGATCCGGCCGCGCTCCGCAAGAGCGCGCCCAAGGTTTTCCTAGACTGCAAGGAGTGCGACGTCGACTACATCCGGACCGAGATCCCCTTCGTCAACTACGTCCGCGACCGCAAGGAGGCCGACGTCCATGTCCTGATCACGACCCAGAGCACGGGCAGCGGCGGCACGGAGTACACCCTGGCCTTTATCGGGCAGGGCGCCTGCGCCGGCCTGGACAACAAGCTCATCTACGCCTCCAACAAGACCGCCACGGAGGAGGAGATCCGCCGCGGCTACGTCGGTGTCCTGCGGATGGGCCTCATCCCCTACGCCGCCCGGACCCCGATCCGAAGCCTTATCAAGATCGAGCTGAATGAGAGCCTCGCGCCGACCGACGTCGTAGATCCCTGGAAATTCTGGGTCTTCAGCTTAAGTGTCGGCGGCGAGCTGGACCAGCAAAGCCAGACCAAGGACGAGACCTTGAGCCTCTTGGCCACGGCGGCCAAGATCACGCCCGGCCTCATGATCCGGTTGGGGCTGTACAGCCAGCTCACCAGGCAGCGGTTCATGTACGAGGAGGAGACCATCCTCAGCGACTCCGACTCGCAGGATTTCGCCGGGCTCGTCGTCAAGAGCCTGGGCGAGCACTGGTCGGCAGGCGTCTATCTGAGCGTCTCGTCCTCCACCTTCCGCAACCTGAAATCCAAGCTCATCCCCAACGCCGCCGTGGAATACGACCTCTGCCCTTACTCCCAGTCCACCCGGCGTCAGCTCCGCTTCCTCTACCGGGTCGGGCCCGAGATGAACCGCTACCGCGAGGAGACGATCTACGACAAGATGCGCGAGACGCTGTTCGCCCAGACCCTTTCGGCCACCCTGGAGATCAAGGAGCCGTGGGGCAGCCTCTCGGCGGGCCTGGAGGGCTCGAACTACTTCCACGATTTCGCTAAAAACCGGCTTCAGCTCCAAACCGAGCTGTCCTTCCGGATCTTCAAGGGGCTGGAGTTCAACGTCGACGGCTTTTACGAGCGGGTCCGCGACCAGCTCTCCCTGCCCAAGGGCGGCGCTTCGCTGGAGGAAGTCCTGCTGGAGCGGCGCGAGCTGGCCACGGAATACAACCTGGGCTTCCAGGTCAGCCTGAGCTACACCTTCGGCTCGATCTTCAGCAACGTCGTCAATCCGCGCTTCGGGACCCTGGGGCTGGTCGGCCACGACCATTACGACTGACGCGGCCGAACGCCAGGCCTGCGGCCTCGCCTACCTCACCCGCTTGTAGCGGATGAGCAGCGAGCCCGGCGCATCCGGAATCTTGACCGACAGCCCCTGGCCCAGCTCGCGGCCCGTCTTGACCACGGCGATCCCGTAATCCTCGAAGCTGGCCTCGTAGTCCCCCTCCGGGTCGAGCCCGCGCAGGCGGACGACGATCGAGGCGGCCGGCGCCGACGGCCGACGGAAGGCCAGGACAATTCCGTCGCGCTCCTCGGGCCTGTCCCATTGGAAGGCGGCCCAGGCCTCGTCGCCGGTCGAATATTCGGTCAGCGGATAGTAGTCGGCAAGGAAGTAGGGGCGCAGGGCGCGGAACTCGGCGATGTCGTCCTGGGCCAGGGGGATCGGGAACGAGTTGTTGAGCTCCCAGCCCGTGACCACGGCTCCGTTCATGGAGCTGCGGAAGTTGTACTTGCGCGGGTCGTTGTTGCCCGTTCCGCTCCACGGCAGGTAGAGGTGCAGGCCGTAGGTGTGGCACTGGTAGCCGTTGGGCTCGAAGTAGGAGTAGTCGGTGCGCCACAGCGGCACGCTGCGGCCGACGGTCTCCAGGTCGATGCGGCGGCCGCCGGAGGCGCAGTTGTCGATCAGCAGGCCGGGCTGGGCGGCCAGCAGGCCGTCCCAGAAGGCATAAAGCCCCGCGATGTGCTTCATCTCCGCGACGCCGACGCGGTCGGGAGCGTCCATAGCCTTCCAATAGAGCGCCGGGTCGAAGTTGAAGTCCTGCCGGTAGATCGAGACGCCCTCGGCTTTGAGGAAGCGTGCGATTTCGCCGATGAGCCAGCGGAGGGCTTGGGGGTCGCCCAGGTTGAGCAGGCGGTTGGGATTGCCGGGCAGCTTGGTCACCCACTCCGGATGCTCCCGGTCAATCCGCGTTCCCTCGTAGACCCGCTCGGGCTCGAACCACAGGACGAAGCGCTTGCCGTCCCAGGCCCGAGTGGCGTCGGTGATCGGCCTGAAGCCGCGCGGGAAGTTGGCTTTGTTGATGGTCCAGTTGCCCACACCCGCCCACCACGAGATGGAAGCGTTCTCGTACCAGCCGGCGTCGATCCAGCAGGCGTCCGGCTCGAGCTTGAACTGTCGCAGACGATCGATGGCGGCCAGGACATAGCTCTCGGTGGCGCAGACGTGCTCGTTGCAGGGCAGCGGGCCGCCGGAGCCGACGCTGCTGCTGAACGGCAGCATGGCCAGGGGAGTCTTCGGGAACGGCGAGTGGTGGGCCAGGATGAAGCGCCGGAAAAGATTGTGCCCGGCCAGACGGTCGGGGGCCTTCCAGAAGACGAGGGCCACGGAGGGGATGCGGACTTCCTCGCCGGGGTGAAGAACGAAGCGCGTCGCGGACTGGCCGGCTCTCAGGCGGATGGCCTGCGGCCCGGTCCTCTTCACGGCGGCGGTCCAGCTGCCGCTCCAGCCGATCGCGGCCATGACCCCGGCGCCATCAGAGGCGATGTTGAAGAACGGCAGAGCCGTCGAGTCCGATGACCGCCCGCCGGAGGGGCCGAACACCACTTCGGCATTGATCGCTAAAGCGTCCTGGACCGGGGCGAAGTCGCTGCGCGTGGCGCTGCTGCCCAGAGCGCGGTAAAGCGTCGCGGCGCCCGCGGGGCGGTCGGCCAGGACCACGTCGCAGGCTTGGAGGCCCTCGATGATCGGCGTGTCCTTGCCGCCCGCGTTCTTGAACCGGGCCACCCACTCGACGGCCGGAAAATCGGAATACATGGTCGTCACGACCGTCACCTGGAGCTTGGTCGCAGGGTCGGTGTAAACGGTGGTACGGATGGTTTTCGTCCCGGCCGTTTGGGTGTCGGTGACCGCGGGCCAGGACTTGAACAGGCCCGCGGACGGCTTGCCGCCGTATTGGAACGAGACAGCGGGAGTTTGGAGCTTTCCGACATAGGCCGCGGCGAACTTGTCCCGGGCCGCGCGGTCGTGGACGGACAAGGGATCGACCAGCGCGGCGGCGGGGATGACAAGGGCCAGGATGAGCAGCGGGCCGGCGATGCGTTTCATGACGGGACCTCCATTCTCTTCCCTTTTTCGGGGAGTCTAAGCCCGGCGGGATGGGGAGTCAAGCCCGCGGGCGGGCGGCGGCCCCGCCCTTGAACCCTATCCGCCGGGACGATATACTCGAATCGGCTTTCCCAATCCCCGTGCGAGGCCGCCGATGAACCCGAGTCTCCTTCTTCTGCGACGATCCGAGATCGCCTCGGTCCTGACGCTGGCTGACTGCATCCCTGCGGTGGAAGAAGCCTTTCGGATGCGGGCCGATGGAAAAGCGCTGGCGCCCGGCCTGATGCATATCGACGCCGACGGCGGGGAATTCCACATCAAAGGCGGAGGGCTGCGACTCGACGACCGGACCTACGTCGGCCTCAAGGCCAACGGCGGCTTCTTCCGCAACAAAGAGCTGTTCGGCCTGCCGGCCATCCAGGGCGTCATCATCCTGTTCGACGGGACGAACGGAACGCCGCTGGCGGTCATGGATTCGATCGAGATCACCATCCTGCGGACAGGCGCGGCCACGGCTGCCGCCGCCAAGCGCTTGGCCCGGGCCGACGCGGATACGGCGACGATCTGCGGCTGCGGCAACCAAGGCCGGGTTCAATTGCGGGCCCTGAAGCTTGTCAGGCCCAACCTCGTCAGGGCTTTCGCCTACGACGCCTCAGCCGAGACGGCCCGCGTCTTCGCCGCCGACATGTCCGCCGAGCTGGGCCTCGAGGTGGTCCCCGCCCCCGAATTGGAGAGCGCCGCCCGACATAGTCAAATCATCGTGACCTGCACGCCGTCCCGGAAGCCCTATCTCATGCGAGCGTTCGTTCGGCCGGGCACGTTCATCGCCGCCGTGGGAGCGGACAGCCCGGACAAGCGGGAGCTAGACCCGGCCCTGCTGGCGGACGCCTCGGTCTTTGTCGACATCCTGGACCAGAGCGCCCATGTCGGCGAGCTCCACCACGCCTTGGATGCGGGGCTTTTGACGATCGACAACGTCCGCGGCGAACTGGGCGACCTCATCGCCGGCCGAATTCCCGGCCGGACGTCGGACGAAGAGATCACGATCTTCGATTCGACGGGAACCGCGCTGCAGGATACGGCGGCCGCGGCCGCGGCTTATCTGGAGGCCGTCCGGCGCGGACTCGGACAACGCATCGTCCTCAATTCCTGAATGGGGGATGCCATGACCCAGCCCACGATCGACGACGTCCGGCGGGCGGCCGAACGCATCCGCCCCTATGCCCACCGCACCCCAGTGTTGACCTGTAACGCCCTCGATAAGCGGCTTAATGCTTCGCTGTTCTTAAAGTGCGAGAACTTCCAAAAGGTCGGGGCCTTTAAATTCCGCGGTGCGGTGAACGCGGTCTTCTCTTTGAGCGATCGGGATGCGGCTCGCGGGGTCGCGACGCATTCCTCGGGCAACCACGCCCAGGCGCTGACCCTGGCTGCCCGCATGCACGGCGTCCCCGCCGTCATCGTCATGCCGTCCAACGCGCCGGCCGTGAAGAAAGCGGCCGTGGCGGGTTACGGAGCTCGGATCGTTTATTGCGAGCCGACCAACGAGGCCCGCGAGGCGGCGCTGGCCGAAGTCGTCAAGGAAACGGGAGCGGCCTTCGTCCATCCCTCGAACGATCCGCTGGTCATCGCCGGCCAGGGGACGGCGGCGATGGAGCTCCTGGAGGAAATCCCCGGTCTCGACGTCGTCATGGCCCCGATCGGAGGCGGCGGCCTCATGAGCGGGACGGCCGTGGCCGTTTCCGCCTTAGCGCCTAAAACCCGGATCGTGGCGGCGGAACCCAAGGCCGCCGACGACGCTTATCGCTCGATCCAGGCCGGCCGCATCCTCCCCTCCCTCAGCCCCAAGACGATCGCCGACGGCCTGCTGACCTCGCTCGGCGACAACACTTATCCAATCATCCGCGACCTCGTCGAGCGGATCGTCACGGTTTCCGAAGCGGCCATCATCGAGGCCATGCGCTTCGTCTGGGAGCGGGCCAAGATCGTCATCGAGCCGTCGAGCGCCGTGCCGCTCGCTGCGCTTTGGGAGAAAGGATTCGAGGCCCCCGGCGCGCGGATCGGGGTCATCATCTCCGGCGGCAACGTCGATTTAAACCGCCTGCCTTGGCAATAATAAAGGTCATCGGCCAATTCCGGGGAGGGCGGTTCGGAGTATCAGCCCGGCGGCTTCGGCCTCTTCTCGCCTTTTCCCACAGTTCTCTTCGGCGCCTCGGAACTGCGCATTCTTGATCACCCGGTCTTCTTGACCACCCACTCCTTTTCGATTCCGTTGGATCGTCGCGTGCTCAAACAGCCCTCGGCACATGCAGCCGAAGGCGCTTACATATCCCCGCCTTCGAAGGCGGGGTAGGGGTGGTGATATCAATGAGAATAAAAGTGTTGTGCGCCTTCGGAATAAAAAGCTTTTCCTTCGCGATTTCGCCCTCGCGGGGACCGTTGAAGCAATCGTCCCATCGAGGACCGCGCAAAGCCTGGCCGTTGGCCGACACCCGGAACCGCTTGGTCTCCCCAGAATTTGGCGAAGAACCAATAAAAGAGCATTACGCTTAAAATTCAATCCGATAATTACAAAGAGCTTCTTCGACTTTGACGAGGGGGGCGGGGGTGAGCGCCGATGCGGTCGCTTCGCCGTCCTCGTAACGACCAGCGCCTCGCCCGTCGTCGCGAGGGCGGAAATATCGCCAATGCGGAGCCGCATTCCGGCTCTTTTTATTGGTATTACCCCTCCTACCTCCCCTATAACAGGGGAGGATTCGTCATGCGGCTCCGGCAGGTGCCGAGGGAAGCCGGCCCGGAATGAGGCCGGCCGGCGAGGATGTCTGAGCGTCCCGGGCGGTGTCCGTTAGATCGAATGCGGGACGCGAGTTCCGAGCCGCCGAGAAAACCGAGCCGTAACGGCGTAAATATTTCCGCCAGAGCGAACCCCCGTCCCCCGAGCCAAACCTTTTGATTTGAACCCCGTATTAGACTATGATTATCGCCCTTTTCTGGAGTTGTGCCTGCCATGAAGAAGAGAACCATCCTGATCGCCGTCGCGGTCGTCATCGTCGGTCTGATCGCCTTCTCGACCCTCCGTTCGAAGGCCGAAAAGCCGGTCAAGGCCACGGTCGAGAAGGTCAAACGGACCGACCTGACCGAGCTCATCTCGGCCTCGGGCGAGATCAAGCCCAAGAAGAACATCAACATCAGCGCTCAGATCCCCGGCCGCATCCTGAAGATCGGGGTGGTCGAGGGCCAGGAGGTCAAGCGCGGCGAGTTCCTGCTCCAATTGGACGCCTCCCAGTACGAGGCCAACGCCGATCGGGATCGGGCCTTCATCCAATCGACCAAGACCGAAGAGATCAAAGCCGAGGCGACCCTCAAGCGCAACCAGGACGCCTACGCCCGGCAGAAGAACCTCTATGACAACCAGCTCATCTCCAAGGAGCAGCTGGAGCAGTCCAAGGTCCAGCTCGAGATCGCCGACGCCTCCTTCAAGGCCATCAGCTTCCAGATCCAGCAGGCCCAGGCCTCGCTGAAGAGCACCCTGGACAATCTCTCCAAGACGGTCTTCTCGGCCCCGATCGACGGCATCATCACCAGCCTGCGGGTCGAAGAGGGCGAAGTGGCCATCATCGGGACCATGAACAACCCGGGCACCGTCCTGATGACCATCGCCGACCTGTCGGTGATGGAGGTCGAGGTCGAGGTCGACGAGACCGATGTCATCGGCGTCAAGCTCGGCCAGACGGCCAACGTCCGGGTAGACGCCTTTCCCGACCGGGTCTTCAAGGGCCTGGTGACGGAGATCGGCAGCTCGGCCCTGCAGAAGACCGCCGCCACCGCCTCGACCCAGGAGTCCCGGGACTTCAAGGTCGTGGTGACGCTGGAGGACCCCAAGCAGCTCAAGCCCGGACTGTCCGCCTCGGCCGACATCATCGCGGCCGAGAAGAAGGACGTCCTGGCCGTCCCCATCTCCGCCCTGGTTCTACGGGAAAAGAAGGGCGCGGACGGCGTGACGATCAAGGCGGACAAGAAGACGGTCGAGGAGGAGGGCCTCTTCATCGTCGATGCCGGCCGGGCCAAGTTCGTCCCGGTCGTCAAGGGCATCACCGGCGAGCTGGAGATCGAAATCAAGTCCGGGCTCAAGGAAGGCCAGGAGATCATCGCCGGCCCCTACGACGCCCTGCGCCTGCTCAAGGACGGCGACCTGATCAAGATCGATGAAAAGATCGAGGCCAAGAAGACCAAATGACCGAACCGAACGGCATCGTCATCAAGGTAGAGAATCTCGGCAAGATTTACGACCTGGGCAAGACCAAGGTCGAGGCGCTTTGCGGGGTCAATTTCGAGGTCAAACGCGGCGAGCTCATCTCCATCATGGGACCCTCCGGATCCGGCAAGAGCACCCTGATGAACCTGCTCGGCTGCCTGGATTCGCCCACCAGCGGGCAGTATTTCCTGAACGGAAAGCTGGCCAGCCGGATGACCGAGAACGAGCTGGCCGAGATCCGCAACCGCGAGATCGGCTTCGTCTTCCAAGTTTTCAACCTCCTGCCGCGGGCCACGGCCTTCCGCAACGTCGAGCTGCCGCTGATCTACAGGGGCACCCATAAAAAAGACCGCGAGACCCGAGTCAAGGCCGCCCTGGCCCAGGTCGATATGACCAACCGGATGACCCACCGTCCGCCCGAGCTGTCGGGCGGCGAGCGCCAGCGGGTGGCTATCGCCCGAGCTCTGGTCAACGAGCCTTCGCTCATCCTGGCCGACGAGCCGACCGGAAATCTCGACTCCAAAACCGGCCAGGAGATCCTCAACCTCTTACATAAGCTCCACGCCGAGGGCAACACCATCATCCTGGTCACTCACGATCGGGACGTGGCCGACCAGACCCAGCGAATCCTCTTCATCCGCGACGGCAAGCTGGAGCGCGAGGAGCGCAAGCCGCGCGCTTGAGGCCGGACCCCGCGTTGGGATAGATTAGAGGCATGACGGCCCCCCTCCCGCGGGAAGGATCGCTTCTCGAATCGCCTTTCGCCCGCCTGCTCTTCGATCTCTGGCGGGCGGGGACGACCGGCCGCCTGTGCCTCCGCAACGGCGGCGCCGAGAAAACCCTCCACCTCGAGAACGGCGACATCGTGGTCGAGCGGGAGGGCCTATCCGAGAAGGACTTTCTGGCCGCCCTGGTCAAAAAGAATTTTCTGACGGCCGAGCAGGCCAAGACGTGCGTCCGCGCGGCCAAGGCCGGGGACGTCTCGCCGTTCCGGGCCCTCGGCGACCTCGGCTTGATCTCGCCGCAGGCCCTCTGGAGTCTTCTGGAATCGTTCTACGCCCGCCGGATCTTTCCCCTGTTCGACTGGGAGGCCGGCGTCTGGGCCCTCGACACCGAGGCGGGGCTTCCCGTCCGGGAACGGCTGGGCCTATTGCCCGCCCAGGAGCTCATTCTGCAGGGCGTCCGCCAGATGCGATGCCTCGCCGTCATGGATCGCTTCCTGCCGGACGAAACGGTCCCCATCCGCGTCTTCGCCCCGGCCCATTTGAACCGGATCGTTTGGGAGCCGCACGAGCGGTACGCCCTCCAAGTCATCGGCTGCGTCGCCAACCTGAAAGCCTTCGGCGAGGCCTGCGAGATCGGGCGCTTGGAAGCCCGCAAGATCCTGTTCGCCTTCTTCGCCCTCGGCGTCGCCGGGCCGGCCGAGGGGGAGCCCCGCCGGCCGCGCGGCGAGGATAGCGCCGACGGCAACGGCCGGGCGGTCGAGAACCTGAACGAGAAATGCGCCTTTCTTTATCGCTTCGTGACCAAGGAGATCGGCCCCTTGGGGCGGACCATCGTGGCCCGATCCATCGAGGAGGTCCGACCCGGGCTCGGCCCCCTATTCCAGAAGGCGTCCCTCCTGCCCGACGGCCGAATCGAGGCCGATCCCGCCCTCAAACCGGGCTCGCCGCACATCCCTGAGGAGCTCCGCAAAGCCCTGCTCCGCGGCTATGAAGAAATCCTGATGGCCGAAGTCCTGGCGGTGCGCAAGGCCCTCGGCGCCCGGCACGAAAGCGCCCTGGTGCTGGCCCTCGAAAAAGTCGGCGCCCCATGAACCGGCGTCAGATCCTGGCCGGACTCATCTTTCTGACTCTCCTGGCGGCCTATGCCTTCATCCGCATCGTCCTCTGACGGCCGCGTCCTGGTCCTCGTGGTCGGCCCGACCGCGGTCGGCAAGACCGCCCTAGCCGTCTCCCTGGCTGAGCGGTTCGGCGGCGAGATCGTCAACTGCGACTCGATGCAGGTCTATCGCGGCTTCGACATCGGCACCGACAAGCCCGGCCCGGAAGAGCGCCGCCGCGTCCCTCATCATCTGCTCGACATCCGGGACGGTCGGGATCAATTCACGGCCGCCGACTTCGCCGCCCTGGCCTCCGAGGCGATCTTCGACATCACGGCCCGCGGCCGCCTGCCGATGGTCGTCGGCGGGACGGGCCTTTACGTCAAGGCCCTCCTCGACGGATTGTTCCCGGGCCCGGGCCGGGAGGATGCCGTCCGATCGGCCTTGGAGGAGGATTTGCGGCGGAACGGCCTGGAGGCCCTCTACGCCCGGCTGGAGGCCGTCGATCCCGTTTATGCCGCCAAGATCGGCCGCCGCGACCGCATCCGCATCATCAGGGCCTTGGAAGTTCAGGCCGTGACCGGGATCGCATTGTCCGAGCATTTCCGCCGCACCGCTGGATTCGTCCCCGGCTACCGGACGATCCGGATCGGGCTGGAGCGGGAGCGGGCCGAGCTCTGCCGGCGGATCGAGGCCCGGATCGCCCGCATGTTCGAAGGCGGGCTTTTGGACGAGGTGAGGGGGCTTTTAGCCTCGGGCTTGGACGAGTCGGCCCCGCCCTTCCGGGCTCTCGGCTATCGCCACGCCCTGGCGGTCCTGCACGGCGAGATCCCGGCCGCGGAGGCCGCCGCCCGGACCGCCATGGATACCCGCCGCTACGCCAAGCGCCAGATGACCTGGTTCCGGCGCATGGAAGATCTGCACTGGTTTGCCGCCGACGACGTCGACGGGGTCGCCGCTTTCATCGAATCGAGCTTGAGGTGAACATGGAAAAAGCCGTCTTGGTCAGCCTGGCCCGCAACGCCAGGGAAAAGATTGAAGCCGAGGAATCGCTGGCGGAGCTTGGGGGGCTCGTCCGGGCCGCCGGCGCCGTAGTCCTGGAGTCGGTCCTGCAGATCCGCCCCTCGATCAACCCCAAGACCTATATCGGCGAGGGCAAGGCCGAGGAGATCGGCTGGCTGGTCGAGGACAAGGACGCTGATTTGGTCGTCTTCGACGTCAGCTTGAGCCCCAGCCAGGGACGGAACTTGGAGAAGGAGCTGGGTGTGCGGGTCATCGACCGGACCCAGGTCATCCTGGACATCTTCGCCCGCCGAGCCCGCTCGACCGAGGGCAAGCTCCAGGTCGAGCTGGCCCAGTTGAGCTATCTCCTGCCGCGGCTGGGCGGGAAGGGCATCCAGATGTCCCGGCTGGGCGGCGGCATCGGCACGCGCGGCCCGGGCGAGACGAAGCTCGAGGTCGACCGCCGCCGGATCGAGCTGCGGATGTCCCGCATCAAGGACCAGATCCGCGGCCTGCAGACCCGCCGGGCGGGCCAGCGGCAGAGCCGCCGCAAGAGCCTTATCCCCCTCGTGGCGCTGGTCGGCTACACGAGCGTCGGCAAGTCGACCTTGTTCAACCGCCTGGCCGGGGAGTCGACCTGGACCTCGCCCCAGTTGTTCGCCACCCTGGACCCTCTCGTCCGGCGGGTCCAGCTGGCGGACGGTCTGCTCTATTTCCTCAGCGATACGGTCGGCTTCATCCGCAAGCTGCCGCCGCAATTGGTCACCTCGTTCAAGGCCACTCTGGAAGAGGTCCTGGAATCCGACGTCATCTTGCACATCATCGACCACGGGTCCGAGGGGTCCGAATCCCAGGCCGAGGCCGTGACCCGAATCCTGGACGAAATCGGGGCCGGCGACATCCCGCGCCTGCTCGTCTACAACAAGATCGACCGCCTGCCCGACGCCGAGGCCTGGCTGGCCCGCAACGACGGGCCCGAATCCGACTCCGTTTACCTTTCGGCCCGGACTGGAGACGGCCTGGATGCCCTGGAACGGCGGCTGCGGCCTCTCCTATACCGCGGCCTCAAGACTTTCGATCTGCGCATCCCGCGGGACCGGGTCGGCCTCCTCGACTCCCTGGCCCGCTGGACTCTGATCTTGAAAAAGCAGGAGCACGGGGATTATTATGAGGTGCGGGTCATGGCAGATCCCAAAGGCATGATATCCTATCTCCCTTATATCGAAGGCGGACGAGGAGAGCTTTGATGAGGAAACCGATCCTGCTGATCGCCCTGATCCTGGGCGGCCTGGCCGCCTGCATGACGGGGCCGATCGTTCGGCCGAATATTTACATCGAGCCTCCCTCGCCGGGCGCGGCGGCCAGCCTGACCCTGGACGAGCGCATCGCCGTCCAGGACGCCTGGACGGCGCTTCGCGAAGGCCGGTCGGACAAAGCCCGCCGGCTGTTCGCCAAGCTCCGGCAGGACAATCCCTTCGTCGCGGCCGGCCTCGGCTACCTCGCCATCATCGACGAAAACCTGCCCTCCGCCGAGGATTACCTGCAGCGGTCGCTCGAGCTGCAGCCCGAGATGATCGTCTCCTACTTGGGCTTGGGCCAGGTCTACCAGAAAACGGGCCAAAACGAACAAGCCCACCGGATGTACCTGGAGGCCCTGAAAAGAGACCCGGAGAACGCCTTCGCCCGGAAGAACTCCGGGGCTCTGGCCGAGACGCTGACCGACGCCGCCATGGCCGAGGCCGAGCGGGCCGCGGCGGCCGGGGAGACGGAGAAAAGCAAGTCCGCTTATCTCCAGGCCCTGGAGTATTCGCCCCGGCTCAAAGGCGCCCACACCGCCCTGGCCCGCCTCTTCATAAAGGAAAAGGACTTCCACAGCGCCTATCTGCACATGAAGGCGGCCGGAGACGAGCGGGCCGAGGACGTGGGGTTGCTGCGGGATTTCGCCGACGCCTTGTATAAATCGGGCCAATGGTCGCGGAGTCTCGAAATCTACGAGCAGATCGTCACGCTGGCTCCGCAGGAAAAAGCCGCCAAGGACCGCATCGAGCAGATTAAGAACAGGCTGGGGGTCGTCGACCTGCCCGACCAATTCGCCGGCATCGCCTCGGCCCCGTCTCTGGCCAAGGAGGACGCGGCCGCCCTGATCGGCGTCCAATTCCGGGAAATCTTAGCCGATCTCAACCCCAAGACGCCCGTCATCGTCGATATCACGACTTCCTGGGCCCAGCGGTACATCGTCAAAGTGGCGGCGTTGGGCATCCTGGAGGTTTATTCCAATCACACCTTCCAGCCCAAGAAGACCCTGAACCGGGCCGAGTTCGCCGAGACCCTCTCGCGGCTGATCGAGGTGCTCAAGAAGAACGGCAGCAAAATCCTGCCCCAGATCCCTCTCGACCGCATCCGGATCGCCGATGTGCCGCAAGAGCATTTCTACTTCATGCCGGTGGCCCAGTCCATCGCCTACGGCCTGATGGAGCTGGCCCCCGACCGGACCTTCAAACCGGAGCTTGCGGTGACCGGCCGCGACGCGGTGCGGATTCTCGATCTGCTGGCCGGGTTGGCCCGTTGAGGGAGCGCCTCCCGGCATGAAACGGGCCCGCACCGACGGCCTGCGCTCGGACGTGTGGACCGTCCCGAACCTAATCAGTTTTTTCCGCATCCTGCTGGCCCCGGTCTTCGTCTGGGCCGTCCTCAACCACCGGTCGCGGGAGGCTTTGATCATCTTCTTCGTCGCCGGAGTCAGCGATTTTTTGGACGGGCTGGCGGCCCGCATGCTCGACGTCCGGACGAAGCTGGGCATGATCCTCGACCCGGCCGGCGACAAGCTGCTCATGGCCGCCGCTACCATCCTCCTGACCATACGGCCCCTGGCCCGGCCCAACGCTCTGCCGCTGGCTCTGACGCTGCTTATCTTCGGCCGCGACCTGCTGATCGCGGCCGGGGCTTTGATCGCCTACCTGGGCTGGCGGCAGACGACGTTTCCGCCTTCGCTCCTGGGGAAATTCAGCACCGCTTTCCAGATGGGCACGGTCTTTCTCGTCCTGCTGCTCAACGACTTGGGGAAAGCTCCCGGCTGGATGGCCTGGTTCTACATCCTCACGGCGGCGCTGACGTTCGGATCGGGGGTCGATTACTTCCTCTACGGCCTGCGGACGGCCCGCGAACGCCGGGCCCGACGGGCCTGAAGCCTACTTGACGCTCTTGTCGATGAAGCCGCCGCGGAGCGTCTTCCAGAGGATCTTGAGGTCGAAGAGCAGCGACCAGTTCTGGATGTAGAAGAAGTCATACTCCAGCCGCTTCTCGATCGAGGTGTCCTGGCGCAGGCCGTGGACCTGGGCCCAACCCGTCAGGCCGGCCCGGACCTTGTGGCGGAGCATGTACTTGGGGATGGCCTCGGTGAATTCCTTGACGAACTCGGGCCGCTCGGCCCGCGGGCCGACCAGGCTCATCTCGCCCCTGAAAATATTGACCAGCTGAGGCACCTCGTCGATGCTGTATTTGCGCAGGAAACGACCGATCCGGGTCATCCGGGGGTCGTCGGGCTGGCACATCTGCGGTCCGTTCGTCTCGGCGTTGCAGATCATGGTCCGAAACTTGTGGATGCGGAACCGCCGGCCGTCGTTGCCCACCCGCTCCTGATGATAGAAGACGGGACCGCGCGAGGTCAGCTTGATCAGGACGGCCACGATCAGAAAGACCGGGGACAACAAGAGGAGGCTCAGCCCCGAAACCCCGATGTCCATCGAACGTTTGACCATCTTGGCCGCGCCCTGCAACGGGACCTCGTCGATGGAAATGACCGGGAAGCCGTCCAGGTCGTGGACCATCGCCTTAAGGGTCAGAAGCTGGAATAGATCGGGCACGATCCGGACGTTGACCGGATACTTGTTGACGATCTGGAGGGTCTCCACGATCTCGGCGTAGTTGGCCAGGCTGAGAGCGACATAGACTTCCTGGATGGCTTGGGCCTCGATGACGGCCCCGATATCGGCCGCCCGGCCGAGCACCGGCAGTCCGCCGTCGACCACGATCATCTCTCCGACCGGCCTATCGTCGTCCAGGAAGCCTTTGATGACGAAGCCCAGGTCCTTATACTCGATCAGCTTCTGGGCCACCGTGCGGCCCTGTTCGCCGGCTCCGACGATCAGGACGTTTTGCAGGTTCTGGCCGCGGGCGTAGCGGCGGTTCATGAAGTAGTAGATCTGGTTGCGGAAAAAGGAGATGGTGAAGACGACGGCCACGGCGTAGATGGCTAGGAAGACATGCGACAGCTTAATCAGGTTGAATCGGAAGAGGGGCGCGGCGCCCTGGGTGTAGGCGTTGAAATAGCTCAACAGGCCCAGGACGATCATGACCGAGAGCAGGGAGTTTAAACAGATGTAGACGAAATCCTCAAGCTTCGTCCGCCGCAGGCGGGCCTTGTAGAAGCCCTGCAGATAGAAGACCCCAAGATGGGCGGCCAAAAAGATCGGCAGGAGGATCAGGTAAGACCCGATCCGGGGTACGCCTTTGACCGGATCGACCGGCAGGATGTAGGCGTAAAATCGGAATAAGTATGTGTAGAGGAAGGACAGGACGATGGCCAGGACGTCGCTGAGAATAAAAAGACCCGACAGGCGGGCCCGATGTTTGGCGATCACGGCTTTTCCTTGGACTCCCGCCACTTGGCTTGGAGGAAATCGCTGATTCGGCTCTTGAAACGGTCGCCGGAGAACAGGAGCGCATGCTCCCGAACGGCCCGGCTATTAAAGGCCAGGCCCCGGAATTTGTCAAGAGCGCCCAGAAGCCCCTCCACATTCGGAGTCTTGAAGAAGAGTCCGGTGACGCCGTCCAGGACGGTTTCCGTGGCTCCGCCCCGGCCAAAAGCCACGACCGGGGTCCCGCAAGCCTGGGCTTCGACGACGGAGATCCCGAAGTCCTCTTCCCCCGGCAAGAGGTAGAGCCGGGCGTTCCGGTAGATCTCGCGAAGATCGCTGCCGCCCAGGGCGCCGGTGAATTCGAGGTTGGGCTTGGCGGCCGCCTTAAGGGCCTTGTAATCCGGTCCGTCGCCCACGATCTTGAGGGGAAGTCCGTTCCGATTGTAAGCCGCTACGGCCAGATCGACCCGCTTATAGGGGACCAGCGCGGTCACGATCAGGTCAAAATTCCTGGCGGGAGCCGCCTCGCCGAGAGTGAAGAATTCCGTATCCACCGGGGGATGGATAACGGCGGCGGGCCGCCGGTAATACTTTTCGATTCGGCGGGCGACCGCTCCGGCGTTGGCCACGAAGTGGTCGACCCGGGCCGCCGACGTCACGTCCCATTGACGCAGCGCATGGATCATCGGCGGAATCAACAGCTTGGAAAACACGCCGAGTTTCCCGGGACCGAAGTAGGCCCAGTATTGATTCCAGGCATAGCGGACGGGGGAATGGACATAGGAAACGTGCAGGGCGTCCGGATGGGGAATGATCCCTTTGGCGACGCAGTGCGAACTGGAGATGACGAGGTCGTAGGCCTGCAGATCGAACATCTCGGCCGCCATGGGGTACAGGGGAAGGTACCAGCGATAATGGCGCTTCAGGAAGGGCATCCGTTGAAGAAAGCTCGTTCGGACAACCTTCTCCTCGATCTCCGCGGCTTGGCTGCCCTTGAAGTGGAACAGGGTGTAGATCGGCGCCTCGGGGAAGAGCTCGGCCAGGGCTTCGAGAACCTTCTCTCCCCCCCGCCGGCCCGTCAGCCAGTCGTGGACCAGGGCGACGCGCATTTTTTCCATTTCTGCCACCGATTATATGGAGGGGGGTCAGGGAAAGTCAATTTACCCCGCCTTCGTCTCCCATCTCCAGGGCCTGCGTCGCGGAGTCCGGTCCGGCGACGCTTTGGTCGTCCTCGACAGGAGAGTTGCCTCAACGGTCCTCGCGAGGACGGCTTCGGGTTTTTAACGCCCTCCTGCGCTTCTCTGGCTCGGCGCCTCAGCGCTTCGCAGTCCTCGTCGGGACGTCGCTTCGACGGTCCCCGCGAGGACGGAACTCCGCACCATCGCTCTCCCAAATCCGCACGATCTCCCACGCCGTCTCGTTCCCGATGACCATTACGTGCTCAAACATCCCTCGGCGCCTGCACAGCCAGGTTCCCTCGAAGAGGGGCGCAAAAAAGCTAAACCCGCGCGGTTTCGCCCTCGCGGGGACCGTTGAAGCAATCGTCCCGTCGAGGACCGCGCAAAGCCTGGCCGTTGGCCGGTCTTGCTGCGTTGTTCCCTCGCCAGAATCATGGCTATAGAAGGAACTGTTCACGCAGCATGATACCGTTGCCCCCCAACGGCACACGCCGAACCGCGGACTTTTCCCGGAATTGGGAGATGGATCTTACTATCAAGGAAATGAAAAAACCCTATTTTGGGGGGCATAAAGAGGAATAAATTTCCGAATAATCCGAAACCATTCGATCCAGGGTGAATCGGGGTGGGATCGTCGACTTGGCGTTCGCCGCCAGGCGGGCGGCCAGGGCGGGATCGCACAAAAGGCGGTTTATAGCCGCGGCCAGGGCGGCGGGATCAGCGGGCGGGACGAGCAGGCCCGTCTCGCCGTCGGTGATGATCTCCCGCGTCCCCCCGATGTCCGTGACCACGATCGGCTTGCCCAGGGAAGCGGCCTCGATCAAAACCAGAGGCAGGCCTTCCCACAGGGACGGCAGGACGAATATATCGAAAAGGGACATCAGCTCGAGGGCGTCGGGGCGGGCGCCGAGCATGGCGAAGCGGCGGTCCAGCCGCAGGCGTTTGACCTCCACCCGCAGCTTGGGCTCGAGCTCGCCGCCGCCGGCGACAAGGACTCGGACCGCGGGATGCGCTTCAAAAATCGCCGGAACCGCGCGCAGGAGGTGGATCAGCCCCTTCTGCCTATGGAGCCGGGCTACCGTCCCGATCATGGGACCGCTGATGTTCAAGTGCAGCCGGGCGAACTCGACTCGTTCAGCGAAGGACTCGGAGGCGGTACCAGCGAGGTCGATCCCGTTGCGGACGAGCTTGAGATTGGCTACGGGCGCCAGCCGCCGCTTCCCGGCTTCATCCAGATCGGCTTGGGAGACGAGCACGACGGCGTCCGTCCGGCGAGAGCAGTATCTTTCCAGCAAGACGAAGGCAAGACGGGCCGCCGGATTGGTGTAATGGAGATAATGGATGCCGTGGATGGTGTGAACGACAGCTTTCACCCCGGCCCGGCGGGCGGCCAGGCGGCCATAAAGGCCGGCGACCCCGCCATGGGTGTGAAGGATATCCGGCGGGTTCGCTTTGAGATCGCGGGCGATCGCCCGCACCAGTCCCCGCTTGAGCTTGCCGCCGAACGGCAAGGGACGGAACGGGATCCCCGCTTCGCGGGCCGCGTTTTCGAGCGGGCCGCCACCTTGGGCACCGATCTCGACTTCGAAGCGGGCTTTATCGAGGCCGCGGGCGAGCGACAGGAGCACGGCCTGCCCGCCGCCCAGAAAAGGCTTGTCGATCATCTCCAAGACGCGCCTTCGGCTCATAACAGCTTCCCCTTGCGCCGGAGAAGCTCGCGGTAGCGTCGGCGGATCTCCTTGCCCTCATGATCCCTGAATTCGCCCCGCGCCGACATCCAGGCCAGGCTGGCCCGAAGGGACGTCTTGAGCAGGCTCCGCGAGACA
>JAPKZJ010000089.1 GCA_026393855.1 Candidatus Aminicenantes bacterium | reverse complement strand
CGCCCTCAACCTCTCCAATAGGCTGGGCGAATTCGACGCGGCCGACGGGCGCCTGCTCCGTCTGTTCGATGTCGGCATCGCTCCATTCGACGTCGTCCTCGTCCGCGGCAAGGCCTATGTCAGCAACTGGGGCGGGCGCCGACCCAAGCCCGGCGACCCGACCGGGCCGGCCGGCCGCGGGATGATCGTCAAGGTCGACCCCATCACCTTCATCGCCAATGAGGGTTCGGTCAGCGTCGTCGACCTGGCCTCGGGCCGGGTCATCAAGGAAATCCTGGTCCATCTCCACAGCTCGGCGCTGGCCGTTTCGCCCGACAAACGGTTCGTCGTCTGCGCCAACGCGGCCAGCGACAATCTCAGCGTCATCGATGCACGGACAGATGAGGTCGTCGAAACGATCTCGGCCAAGCCCAGCCCGGCCGACCTCTTCGGGGCCTCGCCCAACGCCCTGGCTTTCGACCTCAAGGGGAAGACGCTCTTCGTCGCCAACGGCACTCAAAACGCCGTGGCCGTCATCCGGTTTGACCCCAAGAAAAAAGCCTCCGCTTTCCTGGGCCTCATTCCCGTCGGCTGGTGGCCCGGCGCCCTGCTTGTCGACGGCCGCCGCGACGCTCTCTGGGTCGCCAACATCAAGGTTCTGCCCGAGGCGACAGGCATCGACAAGCGGACTAACGCGCCGGGCTTCAACTCGCACCAGTACCGGGGCTCGCTCTCCCGTATGCCCTTGCCCCAAGCGGCGGACCTGCCCGCGATGACCCGGACGGCCTGGACCAACTTTCACCGCGATCGGATCGCCGACGCCCTCCTGCCGCCGCGGCCCGGCCAAGCGGCCCGCCCGGTCCCGGAGCGGATCGGCGAGCCGAGCGTCTTCAAGCACGTGGTCTACGTGGTCAAAGAGAATCGGGCCTATGACCAGGTTTTGGGCGATATCCCGTCCGGCAACGGCGATCCCGCCCTGACCATCTTCGGGGAACGGATCACTCCCAACCAGCACAAGATGGCCACGGAGTTCGTCCTCCTGGACAACACCTACTGCAACGGCATTTTAAGCGCCGACGGCCATCAATGGTCCATGTCCGCCTTCAGCACCGACTACATGGAACGCTCCTTCTCCGGCTGGCCGCGCAGCTATCCGGACGGCATGGGCGAGGACGAGGCCGACGCCCTGGCCTATGCCCCGACCGGCTTCCTTTGGGATAACGCCGTCAAGCACGGCAAGACCCTGCGCGACTACGGCGAGTTCGCCATGCCCAAAGTCCGCTGGGCGGACCCGCAGCGCAAGGGCGAGCCCGACTGGGCCGCCAACTGGCGCGAATACAACGCCCCCACGGGCGAGATCATCTACGAGAGCGAGCCGGCGATCGAATCCCTGCGGCCGTATCTGGCCCTCCAGACGATCGGATGGAACATGAACGTCCCGGACCAGTTCCGGGCCCGCTACTTCCTGCAGGAGCTGGCGGAGTTCGAGAAGAAGGGCGAAATGCCCCAGCTCATCATCATCTGCCTGCCCGACGACCACACCAGCGGCACCAGCGAAGGATCGCCCATCCCGACGGCCTGCGCCGCCGACAACGATCTGGCCTTCGGCCGCATCGTCGAGGGGATCGCCAAGAGCCGGTTCTGGAAGGACACGGTCGTTTTCGGCATCGAGGACGACCCCCAGGACGGTTGGGATCATGTCAGCGGATACCGGACGACGGCTTATGTCGTCAGCCCCTACGCCAAGCGGGGCGCAGTCGTTTCGACCTTCTACAACACGGTCAGCCTGATTCGGACGATCGAACAGATCCTGGGCCTTCCGCCTATGAACCAGTTCGACGCGGCCGCCGTGCCGATGGCCGACTGCTTCACGGACCAGCCGGACTTCCGGCCCTTCGCGGCCGTGCCGGCCAAGGTCCGGCTGGACGAGATGAATCCCGCGCCGCCCCAGGTCAAGGACAAGCTTCTGCGCCGCCAGGCCGTCCTATCGTCGCAGCTGAACTTCCGGCAGGTCGACGCCTGTCCCGAGGATACGCTCAACCGAATCCTCTGGCATTCGGTCAAAGGAAGCGCCGCACCCTACCCGGCCTGGGCGGTGCGCCCGCGCCCCGCAGGGGAGGATGATGACGATTAAGCGGCCCCGCCTCCGCTGGCCGGCTCGCGAAATTCTCAAGTATATCGGGCCGGGCCTCCTGGTCACGGTCGGCTTCATCGACCCGGGTAACTGGGCCTCCAACATTGCGGCCGGAGCCTCCTACGGCTACGCCATTCTCTGGATCGTGACCCTGTCCACGATCTTTCTCGTCCTGCTCCAGCACAACGCGGCCCATCTCGGAATCGCCTCCGGCCTCTGCCTGGCCGAGGCGGTGACATGCCACTTTCCCCGGACGGCGGGACGACTGGTCCTGGGCTCGGCCATGATCGCCGTCGTCTCCACCGCCCTGGCCGAGATCCTCGGCGCCGGCATCGCCCTGGCCATGCTTTTTCATATCCCGGTCAAGATCGGGGCCGCCCTGGCCGCCGTCTTCGTCCTGGTTATGCTGGAGACGAACTCCTACCGCTACCTCGAGCGCTGGCTGATCGGGCTCGTCTCGCTTATCGGGCTGGCCTTTCTCTACGAGCTGACTCTCGTCCGGGTGCCTTGGGGAAGCGTCGCCTCCGGCTGGGTGACGCCCGCCATCCCCGCCGGGTCCATGCCCCTGCTGATGAGCGTCCTGGGGGCGGTGGTCATGCCCCACAACATCTTCCTCCACTCCGAGATCATCCAAAGCCGGCGCTGGGACCTGGCCGACGAGAAGACCATCCGCCATCAGCTCAAGTTCGAGATGTTCGACACCCTGACCTCGATGGTCGCCGGCTGGCTGATCAACAGCGCCATGATCATCGTCGCCGCCGCCGTCTTCTTCGCCGATCGGATTCCGGTCGGCGACCTGGCTCAGGCCGAGGCGCTACTGAAGCCCATCCTGGGGCGGGCGGCCGGGATTGTCTTCGCCGTGGCTCTGCTCGCGGCCGGGCTCTCGGCCGCGGTGACGGCCGGCATGACCGGGGCCACGATCACGGCCGGGCTCGGCGGCCAGCCCTACGACATGAAACAGAACCGCTCGCGGGCCGGGGCCGCCGTCGCCATCCTCGGCGCCCTGGCTGTCGCTTTCGTTCTGCGCGACACGTTCCGTGGGCTCATCGCCTCGCAGATGCTTCTGAGCATCCAGCTCCCGGTTACGATCTTCAGCCTGATCGCCCTGACCTCCTCCCGCAAGGTCATGGGCCGCTTCGCCAACACCCGGTCCAACCTGGTCTCTCTGCTCGTCGTGGGCGGGCTGGTGGTCCTCCTGAATATCCTTCTTCTTCTCGCCGCCCTGCAGATTATTTAGAAAACTTGTCTTTCTCCAAACTCCGGGAAGATCAGGCGGTTCAGGGTATCGGCCAACGGCGAAATTGCGAGAAGAGGCCGAAGCCGCCGGGCCGATACCCTGCACCGCCCTCACCGGGATTTGGCGAAAGACCTGATGACTTGCCTTCAGCCCGTGGCCTGGGCCAGAATAGCGCCATGATCGCACCCGCCGCATTCGCCCTCGCCCTCTGTATCGCAGCCGCGCCGCAGACCGCCTCCCCCGTCGAGCCCCAGCCGCTCAAGACCGGCGTCAAGGATCTTGGCGTCAACGTCCTGCTCGACTCCAGCCACCAATTCTCTTTCTTTCATCATTGGCAGGTTCAAGAGGCACTGCGGGAGACGGGCTTCCGGGTCACGGGCAGCCAAGCCTCGCTCGATCGGGCCCTCACCCCCGGCTCCCCCATGCGCGTTCGGGTCCAAGCCGACCATGCCTGGGGGATCGAACGCCCGTTCACGACGATGCCCGCTCCCGCTTACGACGTCCTCTTCACCTATCAGCACGGCGCCTTCCAGCCTTATCTCCCGGCGGAGCGCGCCGTTATGAAGGCTTTCATCGAAGCCGGCGGCGGGGCGGTTTTCGACGTCTCGACGCCGGATGCCCCGGCGGCGGACATCCTGCGCGAGCTGGGCGCCGCGATCGGCGCCGCGCCGGCGGACGCAGTCCTGCGGAGTAAGGAAAAAGTTCCCGGCCTGGCCGCCGCGGAATTCCCCCGCTCCCTCAAGCAGGCGGAACTGGGGCCGGGCTGGACGGTCGCTGCCGGCATCGATGATCGGCACGGCGCCTTGGCCTGGCGGAGTCTCGGCCGCGGAACGATCATCCTCCTCGCCGACCCCAGGCTGCTGCGGGTCAAGGCCGAGAAGGGCGAGCGCGTCAATGGCGCGCTCCTCGACTGGGCCGTCCTCAAGGCCTCGGGCGGGTCGCGGAAAAAAGCGGACGGCCGTCGCCTGCCGTGGGAGCCCGAAGGCCTGGGCGGCGCGTTCTACCCGGACAACGAGATCGAGATCGGCGGCGTCCGTGTTCTCTACAGCGACAACCAGCTGCCTTCGATCCTGGATCTGGCCCGGACGCGGTTCACCGAAGTCATGGCCATTCTCCAGAAAATGCTGCCGACGCCGCCCAATCCCGGAGGGGCATACTACATCAACCTGGCAGCAGGCGAGGGCGGAGGCTGGGCCGAGAACGCGGTCACTCCCAAGATGGCCGGGACGATCTCGGTCAAGCCCGAGAGCATCCTGAGCATCCTGGCCCACGAGCTGGCCCACACGATGAACGGGCCCGAGGCGGTCGACGGGACGCCGGGCTGCCGGCTCCCGGATTGGTGGAGCGAAGCCCACGCCGGCTGGTTCCAGCGCAAGACCATCAAGGAAATGGGATTCGGCGAACGATGGCCCTATTTCTCCAAGGCCCTGGCCGGTCAGGATCCGACTTTAAGCCTCGATCTGGCAAATCTGCCCCCGGACAAGGTCCGCCTGGCCTGGGACAAAGCCTGGGTGATTTGGTCGATCCTGGACGCCCGTTACGGAGCTGATTGGTATCCGAAATGGCTGTCCCACATCCACAAGACGTTCAACGATCCCAAGCGCCTGCTGACCATGGATGAATATATCCGAACCGTCAGCGAGACGGTCGGCGAGGATACGGCGGCGCTTTTTGAGCGCTTCGGGACGACGGTCGGCCCGGCCGGCCGCACGAACCTGCCCCCGATCGGGCCGAGGAAATAAAGCGCGTTTATCGCTTCTCGTACGACTCCGTGATGGCCTGGTAGATCATGGCTCGGAATTTGGCGTGCAGGTCGGAATTGCCGGCCGGCAAGAGCTGGGTCATCAGGACGCAGACGAGCTTCTCGACCGGGTCGACCCAATAAGTCGTGTGGTAGGCCCCGCCCCAGCCGAAGGACCCGACCGTCCCCGGCTGGCCGTTCCGGCCGAGGCGGTCGGTGACCCAGAAGCCCAGACCGAACCCCTGGGGGCCATAGAGATTGCCGACGTGATCGACCGTCATCAGCTCGACGGTCTTGGGGCTTAGAATCCTGACGCCCTGGAGCTCGCCCCCGTTCTGAAGCATCAGCAGGAAGCGGGCGTAGTCCTCGGCCGTGGCCAGCAGCCCGGCGCCGCCGGCGTAGCACATCCGGGGTCCTTTGACATAGAAGCTGTCCTTCGGGTCCTCCACCAGCTTGATCCCGCCCTTGTCGTCGGCGCCATAAACCGGAGTGAAGCGGCCCAGCTTTGATTCGGGCAGGAAGAAATGGGTGTCGGACATGCCCAGCGGGCCGGCGATCCTTTGGGCCACGAAATCGGCCAGGCTCATCCCCGACGCGACTTCGACCAGATAGCCCAGGATGTCGGTGTTGTATCCATAGAGAAACTGCTCGCCGGGCTGAGCGTCCAACGGCAGGCCGGCCAGCTTCTTGATGACATCGCCCACGGGGACGTTTTTGTCGGCCAGGAACCAGCCGGTGATGCCCGCCGCGGCCCAAGCGTCCTTGGCGGGTCCGGTGCCATAAGAGATCCCGGCCGTATGGGTCAGGAGGTCGCGGATGGTGATCGGGCGCTTCAGCGGGACGGTCGTATAGCCCTTGGCATCCTTGCCGGGAGCCTGGACCGCGACCCGCGAATCGGCGAACTCGGGGATGTACTTGGAGATCGGATCGTCGATCAGGAGCTTGCCCTCCTCCTGTAGGATCATGACCGCGGTGGAGGTGATCGCCTTGGTCTGGGAGGCGATCCGGAAGATCGCGTCGAGCGGCATCGGCGTGCCCTTGACCGGATCGAGCTTGCCGAAGGCTTGATGATAGGCGATTTTGCCGTCCCGCGCGGCCAGGACGACCAAGCCGGCCAGCTTGCCCTTGTCGACATAGTCCTGCAGGACGCGGCTCAGGCGCTGCAGGCGCTCGGCCGACATCCCGACCTCGGACGGCTTGGCCGTCGGAAGCTGGCCCGCCGGAAGGCTGGCCGCGGCCAGGGAGAATGCAATCGCGAAAAGCGCGACGGATGTCGCTCTCGAGATCAGATGTTGACGCATGAGCCGCTCTCCTTTCCGCCCGGAGCCCGGGCCCGATAAACCCGTTTGATACCCCGGGCTAAAGCCAGGGGTATTTGTAGGGTTCATACTGAGCGGCGCTTATATCCCCGATTTGAAAATCGGGGTTAGGTGCCGCGAACGTATCAATCTATTCCATTTCAGGCCGGAATTCCAGACGCGGCGCGGCGCCCGATCAGGCGGTGATCTCCGAATTCAGCGGAGGATTGCGGGCGGGTTCGATTTCTTCTCGTTCAAAGGAATGACGTAAAACGGCTGCCCGTTGAATTCGAAACGAGACCAACCCTCGGGCAAGGTTTTCAGGTTTGGAAATGTCTGCGGAATTGAAACCGCGAGCTTTTGCAGCTTTTCCTCGAGCCCGGCGACTCTTTCTTCCAAGGCGACAACTTTTTTCTGGAGATCTTCGAGGCTGAGAGACCGGTCCTGGCCGACGCCCGCGCCGGGCCCGGCCACCAGGAATGCAGAGAGTAGGACGATCGAGCCCAAGATGGACTTGTAGTTCATTGGTTCCTCCCTATTCCGTTCAACGTCGGCTCGGTTAGAATCGTTTCACGGCCGGGAACCTATCCGCGGCGGCCAGCGGAGCGGAACCGAAGCGGGGGCTTGCGTCAACGTGGCTGGGCCCGGACTCCGGGCCGGGGAAGGGCCAGGCTCCGGCGCATATCGTTGAAATTGGGGTCGATCTCGAGATAGCTGCGCGCGAAGTAAGTGCCGGCGTTGTTCAGCTTGGCCAGGCCTTCCCTCAACAGGGCATCGGCCCGGTCGTTCAGGCCCAGGCCGGCGTAGATCGAAGCTTCCCGGAGATGATCGAGGGAGAGGGCGGCCTTGCGGGGGGAAAGCAGCTCGATCTCGTTCAGGATGGCCAAGGCCCGGCTCCGATCGCCGCGGCGGGCGGCGATCATGCCCTCGTAGTAAAGCGCCCCGATCCGAAGATCGACGGGAGTCGTGCAGGAGCGGAAGGCGGCCAAGCTGCCGGCCAGATCGCCCTGGTAGTAGAGGATCTCCCCCCGCCGATAGGCGATGATCGGCAAGGGGTGCTCCTGCTCCACCTCGGCGCAGATGCTCAAGGCCGGGCCAAACTCCCGCTTCAGCATCAGCAGCTCGGCGAGAGCCGCGTTGATGATCGCCGTTCGTTCGGCGTTGTAGGCGATCCGCAGCAAACGCACGGCCTCGTCCAAGTCGGCCGACTTGCCGGCGCGATCGAAGCGCTTGATATAGCAATAACCGATGACCCCGCTCAGCCTCGGGTCATAAGGATAGCGGGCCAAAGCCTGGCCGGCCAGGCGGAAATACTCCCGGCTGGTGTCGCCGTCCAGAAGGAATTCCCTCATCAGCAGGTTTCTGATCCGCGCGATGAAATACTCCGGCAGGTCCGGCTCGAGCGCTTGGGCCTTGGCCAGCAGCTCCTCGGACTTGTCCAGCCAGGTGATCTCCTTGCGGCCCTGATAGTTCACGAAGTTGGCGTAGCACCGGGCCAGGCCGATATAGGCGTGGGCGAAGCCGGGATCGGCCTCACGGGCCTTGCGAAACAGGTCCATGGCGACATCATTGGCCGCAGCTTCCCCCATGTCGGCAAAACGAGAGGCTTCGACACACAAGGACCATGGATCGGTGGCTCCGTTATCGATGACCCCGAGGCCCGACGGGTCTCCGGGGAGGCTCGAGGGGTCAGAGGGAGAGCCCCCCGGACTCGGGCCGGCGGCTGCCCGGCGCGGGAAATCGATCCGCGCCCGAACTTGATCGCAGAGGTCCTTCAGGCAATAAGTGAGATTGGCGACGGCTTTTTCATAGACATGGTCCCAGAGGGTCAGACCGGTTTTGGCATCGCGAAGGCTGATGCTGAGAGTCGAAAGCGCATCGTCCGGCCGGAAACCGGCCTGGAGCAAATAATCGGGCTCCGGCAGCCCGGCGATACGGACGGCGGCCATCGCCGCCTCGGTGCGCGCCGCAGGTTCGGGCATGGAAATCACTCTGGCCCGACCACCGAAAGCGAGCTGGCTGAGGATTTGGTTGTGGATTTCTTTGGCTTTGTAGGCCTCCGCCGGGGATGCATCGGCGGAGGCGATCGGGAAGACGCCGATGACCGGGATGTCCGCCGCGGGGAAAAGGACCGGCTTCAATCCGAACCAGGCCAGAGGCAAGCCCAGGACCAGTGCGGCGGCGATGACGGCCGTCCGGCCGCCACGGCGAGGCGCGGGGCCGGCCGCCTCGGGCTTCGGAGCCCGCCGGTTGGCCAGCCAGGCCTCCAGCTCGGCGACATTCGCGAAAACGCGAGACCGTTTCGAAGCCGGATCGAAACGCCGGATCGGCAGCCCGCATTCGGCTTCCCAGCGGGCGCACGTTTTAACGTCGCAGCCGAGATAATCGGCGATCTCTTTCCAGGAACGGAGAATCTGATCATCCGACATAGCTATCCCTTCAAATGATTCTTTCATTTTATTCACCGCCTTGCGGTTGTCAACATCCCCTAATGACCGCTCGGCTTCAGGGCGTATAAGCCCGAGCTGGGACGGCACAGCGACAGGTCGGCTTTCAAATTCCGTCCCAACCCGGTCGGCTGGAGATCCCCCTCCCGTTTGGTTCGTCCAGCCCCCGTACTCAACTCGATGCAACTTCAATCTAACTTAAATGCAATACAAATCAAGACTTTCCCCTGACATGCCCGATTATTCCCCTTATTTCCCGACTTCTGTCGCCATATGACGTATCCGGACGCCTTTGAGAAACCGTTTGATCCTTGCAAAAGACCCGGGGAGGCCGTCCGATCAAGGAGAAAAAGTTAGTGATTTATTACAAAAAAGTGGCTTACCCTTTCGGGCAAGCCCCCGGAATCGCTATCCGCCCAGGTTTCGGTTCGGGGCCAAGACCGCGATTACTGCTTTTCGGGCGCCAGCTGGACTTCCGACCAGAACGAGTATTTCTTGGCATTGACCCTGGTGCCGGTTGTGCCGATGATCTTGGTGCCGTTGTCGCCCGCGATACCCGACCCCTGGGCCTGGGTCCGCGCATTCTGGCGCCTTATCTCGTCGGTCATGCCGCCATACTCGAGGCCGACGAGGACGGTCTTGCCCGGAGCCGACGCCACACCCGCCTGGGTTGAAGCCGGACGCTCCAAGGGAATCAGAAACTCGTAAACCAACATCTGGCCTTGGGGTCCGAACTTGTAGACGGGAATCTGGACGGGCGCCTCGGGCGCGGCGACGCCCTCCGGCTTGGCCCCCAGGACTTCATGGGCATAGAGATAGTAGCTGGGCTTGGACCGAATCTGCTTCTTGGTATCCTCGGAGACCGGCCCCTGTTTTTCCAACCGGGCGATATATTCGTCGGCCTTGATCATGACTTTGTGAAACAGAATTCCGTAGTCCTTCTTCTTTTTGGCCGCGTTAAAATAGAGGGTCACGCCGGTCGAATCGATTGTCGATTTGGCCGCTGGATTTCGGATCATCAGGAGGACGTAAAGGTTCTTGGCGTCGTTGGCGAAAGCATAGCCGATGTCTCCGCCCTCGACGTCGACGAAGACCGGGTTGATCCAGTCGGCGGGAGCCCCGTCGACGGTCGGGGGCGGGGCCATCCAGGTGCTTTTGACGGGGCCGTCCTGGGCCGCGGCGGCCAGGGAAATGACGACGAATAAAAGGCCGAAAGCCCATTTTCTCGAGCTCATTTTCATCATCGGGGAACCTCCATATGGATTAACGCGCCGGCAAGGCAAAATTGTACACATTATTATGACGATCGGGAGCGAAAAATCTTCCCTTCGTGGCGTTCAAGCCGTATAGAAGGGTTCATCACTTCTCGATGGCCCAAAAGGCCAACCCGGACGAGCTAGGCCTTCGTCGCCGCCTCAATCCGGGCTTGAATCTCATTCCATTTTCTAATCCGAAGGATGCCCCGGAAGCACGAGAACAGGCAGGCCAGCCCGATGATCCCCAGCGTCACGGCGATGCTCCAATCCCGGATCGCCGCCATCTTGTCCGGTCCCGCGGCCCCCCCGGTCATGGCATCCCAAGCGGTGCGAATCTCCGCAGAATGGACGCCGAGGGCCTGAAAGATCATGACCGGCACCGAAGCGTCGATCACCGCCGTCACGCCGACGCGAAAAGGAGTGAGATTGGGCCGGATCAGGTTGACCAAGGCCAGGACCGTGACGACGACGATGAAGACGGCGATGGGGATGAAATACCGGGTTCGGAAATCAAGCCACAGCGGGGATGGCTTAAGAAAGGCGGGGACGCCGTCGCGGGACAAGACGGCCGTGAGGCTGAACCCTCCCAGCCACCAGATCAGAACGAACGGGTTGATGACGATTTCGGCCAGGGAAGAGGTCCGGGGAACCTTAAGGGTGTTGCGGACGGCCGGGAGTCGGCGGGGATTCCAATCCCCGCGGGCCGTGGATTTCCGTTGAACCCGTTCGCCGATCCCGAATCCGAGGGTGATCATGGCCAACAGAGTCCAGGCCGTCGTCCAGAGGGAACCCAGGGCTTGGAATATAGCCGAACCGGAATGGGCGGATCGATAGGAAGGGACAAAGATCATCAGGCCGGCCCAGATCAGAAACCAAGGGACGAGGTAGATCCCGCCGGCCAGCTTGAGGACGAATTCGTAGATGGGATAGAGCTGCGGTCCGATTAGATGACGCTGGGGCAGGAAGCGCCCGGCGACAGTGAAGGGACTCCCCCGCTGCTTGAGCAGGGTGGAAAGGTCCTCCTCGGCCAGGGCCCGGCCAAGCTCCGTCTCGCGCTCCTCGACTTGGGAACGGATGTCCTCGGACAGCTCGGAGAGGATGTCCTTTTTCTGATTCTTGGGCAGCCAGAAGCCGACGGCGTTGAGATAGCGTTCAATGAGATCCATCGTTCATCTCCTTGAGGATTCCGGCTAGGGAAGCCGTCATGCCTTCCCATTCGGCCGTTAAAAGGTTCAAGACCCGCCGGCCTTCGCAGGACAGGCGATAGAAGCGGCGGGCGCGCTTCTCTTCCTCGCGCCATTCGCTGGTCAGCAAGCCTTGGGATTCCAGGCGCCGCAGCAGCGGGTAGAGCGTGCCCTCGTCCACCACCATCCCCTTCTCGGTCAATGATTTACGAAGAGTGTAGCCGTAGCGTTCGTCTCGCAGCGCGGCCAGCACGGCCAGGGGCACGCAGCCCCGGCGGAGTTCCAACCGGAGGTTCTCGAAGAAGTCATTCGTCATATTGGGCCCCTCGATATTTATACATTGTGATACACAGTATACGACGCACAGTATAGGATGTCAAGTTATTTTTTACCGATTTGATCGCAGGGCGAGAATGCGGGGCCGCTACTCTTCCGCTTCCGCGGGGGCCGCTCCCCGCCTTACCGCCCTAATTAGCTCTGTCGGCTTCGCCTGATGAGCCGTTTAGGACGGCAAGGCGCGTTCCGATTTTAAGGCCATGTGCGCTTTGCCGTTCGGCGCAGCAGAGCCCGGACGCGCCGCCGCTCGGCCGCGGACAAGTCCCAAGTCTGAAGCAGCGCGGCTAAAAGCCCGGCCAGGGAGCCGCCGTAAAGGCTCCGGCACAGTGACCGAATCAGGTCGACGGCCGTCTCGTCCTTGCCCCATTGCGGGGCATAAACGAAGGCCCGGCCGGATTTGCGGCGGCCCAGCCAGCCGTATTCCTCCAGGCGCCGCATCTGAACCTGGACGGTCGTCCGGCGGACCCTTTTCCGGCGCCGGGCATTGAGCCCCGCCCAGACCTCATTGACCGTGGCGCCGCCCCGCTCCCAGATTTCGCGCATCACGTCCAGGCTCTCCCCGGACAGCATATGGTGCCTCACGACCGCCTCCCGGCCATTTTTCTCAGTTTCATATTATCGATTATAAAACGACATTTGTCGTTTTTCAAGCGTGAAAATATTTTGATTATCCCCTTGACAAGCCATTTTCGCTATGATATTTCTTGTTCGCATTTATACAGGTTCCGGCAAGGAGTTATCCCATCTTTCCTTTCGGGCCCTCGCCTCTCCCCTTTCCCCCCTCCTCCCCTCTGCTCCGTTCGGCGTTCCTGTCCGTTCCCCAACTCCGTCTTCCCAATCCCATTCCTTAGAAGGAGGTATCAGCACGTGGATGTCCAAACTGACCGCGTGAACGCCTTTATCCGGAAGCACAAAAACGAGAAAAAGGCCCTCATCGCGATCCTCCAGGACATCCAGGCGGAGTACAACTACCTGCCGCGGGAAGCCCTGCAGCAGGTGTCCCGCTCCGTCGGCGTACCGCTCATCGACGTCATCGGCGTAGCGACTTTTTATCGGGCTTTCAGCTTGAAGCCGCGCGGACGCCATGTCGTGACGGTATGCCTAGGCACGGCCTGCCACGTCCGGGGCGGGCCGAAGATCCTGGAGGAGTTCGAGCGCCGCCTCGGCATCGCCTCGGGCGACACGACCGAGGACAGCAAATTCACGCTTGAAACCGTGGCCTGCCTCGGCTGCTGCGCCATCGGGCCGGTCGTGGTCGTCGACGGCGACTATCACGCCCAGACCTCGATCCGCAAAGTCGAGGCCATCATCAAGCAGTACCTTAACAAGTGAGACGCCGCATGAAAACACCCGTCAAACTCAAAACCGTCAAAGCCCTGGAACAGGCCATCGAGGTCCAGAGAAAGCTCCGCCAGTCCGACAAGAAGCCGGTGCTCACGGTCTCGGCGGGCACCTGCGGCCGGGCCCGCGGCGCGCTCAAGGTCGTCGAGGCTTTGCAAGGGGCCTTGAAGAAGGCCAAGCTCGACAAGAAGGTCAAGATCCGGGTCACCGGCTGCCACGGGTTCTGCGAGGCCGAGCCCAACATTCTCGTCCACCCGCATGACCTGTTCTACCAAAAGGTCGACCCCAAGAACGCCGACGCCATCGTCCTGGAGACGATCAAGAAGAGCAAGACGATCAAGGCCCTGCTGTACAAGGACCCGGTGACCGGCAAAACGGCCCCCCGGGAGAAGGCCATCCCCTTCTATAAAAAGCAACGGCGGATCGTCCTGGGCGACAACGCCCTGATCGACCCGACCCAGATCGACGATTACCTGGCCGTCGGGGGCTACGGCGCCCTGGCCAAGGTCCTGGCCAAGATGACGCCGGAAGCCGTCATCGCCGAGGTCAAGGCGGCCGGCCTGCGCGGCCGCGGCGGGGCCGGCTTCCCGACCGGAGTCAAATGGGACATGGCCCGGGGCCAGAAAGGCTCCCCCAAATACATCATCTGCAACGCCGACGAGGGCGATCCCGGGGCCTATATGGACCGCAGCCTGCTCGAAGGCAACCCCCACCGGGTTCTCGAGGGCATGCTGATCGGCGGCTTCGCCATCGGCGCCACCGAGGGCATCATCTTCGTCCGCGACGAGTACCCCCTGGCCGTCAAGCACGTCACCTTGGCCGTCGAAGAGCTGCGCAAGCGGGGCCTGCTGGGATCCGACATCCTGGGCACTGGGTTCTCGTTCGACATCCGGATCGTCAAGGGCGCCGGAGCCTTCGTCTGCGGCGAGGAAACCGCCCTTATCGGCTCGATCGAAGGGCTGGTCGGCGAACCGCGGCAGCGGCCGCCGTTCCCGGCCGAGAAGGGCCTCAACGGCAAGCCCACGGTCATCAACAACGTCGAAACCTGGGGCAACGTCCCGCTCATCCTGGGCAAGGGCGGCGCCTGGTACGCCAAGGTCGGCACCGAAAAAAGCAAGGGCACCAAGATCTTCTCGCTGGTCGGGAAGATCAACAACACCGGGCTGGTCGAGGTGCCGATGGGCACGACCCTGCGGGAGATCATCTTCGACATCGGCGGCGGCATCCCCGGCGGCCGCAAGTTCAAGGCCGTCCAGACGGGCGGCCCCTCCGGCGGCTGCCTGCCCACCTCCAAGCTCGACCTGCCGATCGACTACGAAAGCCTGACTGCCGCCTCGGCCATCATGGGCTCGGGCGGCATGATCGTCATGGACGACAAGACCTGCATGGTCGACATCGCCAAGTATTTCCTGAACTTCCTGCGCGACGAGTCGTGCGGCAAGTGCGTCTCCTGCCGGGAGGGCACCCAGCGGATGTACGAGATCGTGACCCGGATCACGGAGGGCCACGGCAAGATCGGCGACATCGAGCTCCTCGAGGAGCTGGCGGTGGCCGTCAAGGACGCCTCGATGTGCAACTTGGGGCAGACGGCGGCCAATCCGATCTTGTCCACCCTGCGCTACTTCAAGCGGGAATTCGAGGCCCACATCAAGGAGAAGCGCTGTCCGGCCGGAGTCTGCAAATCGCTCATCCGGTTCACCGTCCTGCCCGATAAGTGCACCGGCTGCCTGTCCTGCAAGCGGGCCTGCCCCAACGACTGCATCCATGGCAGCCTACGCGAGGTCCACCTCATCGATCAGGAGAAGTGCATCAAGTGCGGCGCCTGCTACGAGGCCTGCCGGTTCGAGGCCGTGGAAACCCAGCGCGACGAAGCCATCGTCATCCTGGAGGGAGGCCGATGATCACCATCATTCTCAACGGATTGCCGGTCCAGGCCGAGAAGGGCTGGACCCTCCTGGACACGGCTAAGTTTTTCGGGCTGGAGATCCCTACCCTCTGTTACATGGAAGGCTTGACGCCCTGGGGCGGCTGCCGCCTCTGCGTCGTCGAGATCGGGGAGGGCCCGCGGGCCAAGCTGGTCTCGGCCTGCACTTACCCGGTCGAGGAAGGCCTTATCGTCCGGACCGACACCAAGCGGGTCATCGCCGCCCGGCGGATGATGATCGAGCTGATGCTGTCCACCGCGCCCATGTCCAAGGAGATGCAAGACCTGGCCTCCAAGTTCGGGGTCACCCAGCAGCGCTTCCCGCCCCGCAACGAGGAGTGCGTCTACTGCGGGCTGTGCATCCGGATGTGCGACCAGCAGATGAACGCCCGGGCCATCGGGTTCCAGAACCGCGGCTACAAGCGGAAAATTTCCACACCTTTCGACATCCGGTCCGAGGAGTGCCGGCTGTGCGGCGCCTGCATGTACGTCTGCCCGGGCTGCGCGGCCCGCTGCGGCGGCCCCAACGCCGATTCGGACATCTGCAACGCCTGCCTGCAAGTCGAGCCGACCTGCCTCGAGACCTACGGCGAGCTGACTTGCTGGATGTATGATGCGGGCCGCTGCGGCACCTGCGTCACGGAAAAGAAAAGCTAACATCGTCACCAAGGAGGTAATGAGCATGTCTTATACGAAACTCAATCGAAGCGCGGCGACGCTGACCAAAAATCGAACCGAAGGCTCGATCAGCGCCATCAGCGGCATGTGCGTCACGTGCGTGGACGGCTGCATCGGCATGTGCGAAATCGGCAAGTCCGCCTATCGCGGCGCCGAGGTCCTGTATCCCCAGCCCTTCGGCATCATCACCGCCGGGGCGGAGAAGGACTATCCCTATGATCTGTCCCATTTCTCGGTCATGGGCACCGCGGCCGGGGCCTACGGCTGCGAGGCCGACTCGGACAAGGCGACCTTCGAGAAGGTCACCACCGAGACGACCATCGGCCGCAACAAGGACATCAAGCTGAAGCTCCCGTTCGTCGTCCCCGGCATGGGCTCGACCAACGTGGCCAAGAACAACTGGGAGGGCCTGGCCATCGGCACGGCCATCAGCGGCTGCATCCTGACCGTGGGCGAAAACGTCTGCGCCATGGACGAGGAGTCCGAGATCAAGAACGGCCGCGTCCTGCGTTCGCCCGATATGGAGATGCGGGTCAAGAGCTTCCAGAACTGGTCGGACGGCTATGGCGACGTCGTCGTCCAGGCCAACGTCGAAGACGGCCGGCTGGGCGTACAGGAATACGCCATCGACAAGCTGGGGGTGGAGACGGTCGAGCTCAAGTGGGGTCAGGGAGCCAAGGACATCGGGGGCGAGGTCAAGATCAAGAGCCTCAAGAAGGCCCAGGAGCTGAAGCGCCGCGGCTACATCGTTCTGCCCGATCCCGAGGACCCCAACATCATCGCCGCCTTCGAGAAGGGCAGCTTCAGGGAATTCGAGCGCCACTCCCGGATGGGCATGGTCGAGGAGGAGTCGTTCATGAAGCGGGTCGAGGAGCTGCGCAAGGCCGGGGCCAAGCGGGTCTTCCTCAAGACCGGCGCCTACCGGCCGGCCGATCTGGCCCGGGCCGTCAAGTACGCCTCCAAGGCCAAGCTGGACATGCTGACCGTGGACGGGGCCGGCGGCGGGACGGGCATGAGCCCCTGGCGGATGATGAACGAGTGGGGCATCCCCTGTGTCGAGATCTGGAGCCTGACCTATAATTTCGCCCACCAGCTGGCCAAGAAGGGCGAGTACGTGCCCGACTTGGTCTACGCCGGCGGCATTACTTTCGAGGACCAGATCTTCAAAGCCCTGGCCTTGGGTGCGCCCTACGTCAAGGCCGTCGGCATGGCCAGAAGCCCCTTGGCCGCGGCTATGGTCGGCAAGACGATCGGCAAGCGCGTCACCGAGGGCCAGATCCCGGTCTACGTCGAGCGGTTCGGCAGCACGATCGAGGAGATCTTCGTCACCGCGCCCGAGCTCAAACGCCGCTTCGGCAAGAAGTTCGCCGAGCTGCCCCCCGGCGCCCTGGGCGTTTACAGCTACTTCAAGCGGCTGAGCCAGGGCGTGCGCCAGTTTATGGCGGGGAACCGCAAGTTCGGGCTATCCTACATCACCCGGGACGACATCGCTTCCCTGACCAAGGACGCCGCGGCCATCAGCGGCATCCCCTACATCATGGACGCCGACAAGGCCGAGGTGGACAAGATCCTCAAGGGCTGAGGCCCCGGGATCAGCATTCGATTTCCCGGGGACGGGGGCTGAAGCTCCCGTCCCCTCATCTCCCTTTCGCTCGGCCCGCCGCCCCCTTCCCCGTCGGGTCATCGGCTGGGGCTTGTCAAATGCTCTCCTCAGGAATACTATTCCGTTCAGGTTCGTCATCGGAAGTTTTGGGAGGGAGAGAGTCATGAGATTGAAAAGAGTCTGCGCATCTCTAGTCCTGGTCCTCGCCGCCGCCTCGGCCTTCGCGGATCTCGAGGTGCCGAAGATGGATTCTATCTATCGGTTCCGGGGCATCAAAATCCCGATGAACCTGAAGATCAAGGACGTCATCGTGGAAAGCGGCACGTTCGATCTGGAATTTCTCAAGGCCGCCGACTCGGAAGACCTGTATCTCAAGTTGTTCAAGAAAGGCGACGTCCTCGATGTCATCAAGGGCGAGGAATGGGCCTACAGCAACACCGAAGCCGTTTCAGGCAAGCCAACCCTCAAGATGGCCCGGGACACGGGCAACAACACCCTTATCCTCACCTTCGAGTCGGGGAAGGACCATCGCATTTTCCCGCTTATCCGGGCCAAGTTCTCGATCCCCTACTCGGAATAGGCGGGGGCCGGTTCCGCCCGGCCACCGGAATCGGAAGCTACTTGTCTTCGGGCAGGATGATGTTGTGCCCGTTGCGAATGAAAATTTCAACCGCCCGCGCCAGGGCATCTTCCCTGACCAGCAGGTAATCGGTGTCGAAGGTGGACATGGCCAAGACGCTGATTCTCTCCTCGGCTAATGGGCCGATCATCGATTCCAAGACTCCGACCAGGGAAAATTCAAGCGGGCCTTGGACTTTCAACGCTCGGAAGCCTTTCTCGCTCGGAACATCCTTGGGGACCCGATCCTCGAGGCAGACGACGGATGTTTCCGAGGGTGTCAGGGTGATCGAGACGAAATCACCGGCTCCGGCCCATGCCGGCGCGGGAGATCCCGGCTTCAACCGGCTTACGGCATAGGCGCCGGACAGTAGTACGAGATCGAGGTTCATTTTTCAGTCCTTCTCCCATCTCCGGGATTGGTAGCCCAGTGTTCGGCCCGGCGGCTTCGGGCTTTTAACGCCTTTTCCCACTTCTCTCCTCGGCGCCTTCGGAACTCGCGCGCTAACCTATCCTGACTTGTATGACTCCCCACTCTTTCTCTTATTCAATTATTCCTTCCAAGCTCAAACAGCCCTCCGGCGGCCGCAGGGCTTCGCAGTCCTCGTAGGGACGTCGTTTCGATCGTCCCCGCGAGGGTTGGCTTCCCTCGGAGAGGTGTGGAAAAAGGGAGAGGATAGATTTTATTCATCTTTCTCCGGGACCGCGCCAAAGGCGCAAGTCATTATCCCAGCGCCAGCCGGGAAGCGGCAGATCGATCGGATACCGAGACCAGCCGGCGTTCAGGCGTTTCCACAGAGCGGACCAGGAAGGGACGCCGCTCACGGCATCGGCTTTCTCGACGCAACAGGCTCCGGCGCCCGCGGCGCTTCGCAGGGCGTCCTCGGGGCCGAGCCCGCGCATAACGGCGGCCAGGAAGCCGGCGATGGCGCAATCGCCGGCCCCGGTCGTGCCGGCGACGCGAACACGGAAGCTGGGAACCAACAGTTCCCGATCCAGCCAGACTTCCGGACGGAGCGGGAGGGCCCGGGCCGTCCCGGCCAATCGGGCTCGGTCCGCCGTCGTCCGCAGATAAAATCCCCGCGTCCCCAGCTTGAGACCCACGACCGCCGCGCCATAGCCGAGCAGCCGATCGGCCAGGGCACGCAAAAGCGGGCCGTCCACGATGCCCGATGGATCGTCCCGGTCGGGCTGATCACCTGGTTTCCCGACAAGCTCCGGCGCCAGCATCTGGACCATCTCGTCGATACTGGGCAGGAATAAATCCACGAAGGGCAAAACATTGCGTAGCAGAGCGTCCCAGTCCACACGGCCCGCCTCGGACGAAGCGTCGATGCCGGCCATGTCCAGGGACGTGACCAGTCCCCGGCGCTTGACGCGGCGGAAAAGCAGGGCCAATTCCCGTCCGGCGTCGCCATACATCCGTCGCATGACGGGCGGATATCCGAAGTGGAACAAGCGGGCCGCGCCCAGACGGGCGGGATCGACGTCCGCGGCCGAAAACGCGTCGTTGGCACCGGGACAATGGAGGAAGATCCGGTCGACGCCGGGCGGGCTGAGAACGATCGTGTAGGAGGACTGATCCCCGCTGACGATTCGCATGCCGGCGACGAACCGGGCGCCGTGGGAGCGCAGGATGGCCAAGATTTCCCGCCCGATCCAGTCGTCGCCGACGCGGCCGACGAGGCGCGGCTCGAAGCCCAGCCGGTGCAGAGCCAGCCCCGTATTGGAGACCACACCGCCGGTGGCATGGAGCGCCGGGCCGACCCTGACGAGTCCCCCAGGCTTGAAGATCGGACCGGCAGAAGAGTTCAAATGAGCTTCCGCCAAAAATTCCGGGATGATATCCAGGCAAATGTGCCCGGCCACGACAATTCGGCCCCGCGCGGCAATTGACGGGCGCTTGATTCCGTCCGGATTTGCTTTCGCCGATCGTCGCGTCATGGAGTCCGCCCTTGGGCGGAACGGAATATATGATCGGCTACCCGCGAAGTCAAGGCACGCGGCGGCTATTTCGGCCCGGGCGGGAGCTTTTCTTTGAGAAACGCAGTCATGGCCGTGTAGAGATGGAGGGTCGTCCCCCGCCCCTCCGAGATGCCGTGGGTCCGGTTGGGATAGGACAGCATTTGGAATGGACGGTTGTTTGCCACCAGCTCGTTGACCAGCGTCTCGAAACCCTGATAGTGGACGTTGTCGTCCCCCGTGCCGTGGACGATAAGGAGATTCCCCCGGAGCTCTTTGGCGAAGGTGATCGGCGAGCCGTCCCGGAAGCCGTCGGGATTGTCCTTGGGCAGGCCCATGTAGCGCTCCTGGTAGATCGAGTCGTAGAAGCGCTGGTCGGGAACCGACGCCACCGAGACGCCCGTCTTGTAAAGGTCGGGGTAGCGGAAGAGCGCGTTGAGGGTCATGGACCCGCCGCCGCTCCAGCCCCAGATCCCGACCCGATCCGGGTCGATGAACGGCCAGGCCGCGATGGCGGCCCGGGCCGCCGCGGCCTGATCGGCCGAGGCCAGGATGCCGATCTGGCGGTAGATGCTCTTGCGCCAGGCGCGGCCGCGCGGAGCCGGCGTGCCGTGGTTGTCGAAGCTGGCCACGACATAGCCCTGCTGGGCCAACATCAGATGCCACAGGTAGCCGCTCCCGCCCCAATTGTCTTGCACGGTCTGGCCGGCCGGCTCGCCATACACATAGATGAAAAGGGGATATTTCTTGGCCGGGTCGAAATCGGGCGGAAGAATACGCCAGGCATCCACCTGGACGCCGCCGCCGATGTCGAGCTTCAGGTATTCGGCCCGCCTCCGTTTAAGCGCCTCGACTTTAGCCGCGAGCGCCGTGTTGGGCGCCAGAGGCCGAACCGTCTCCCCTTTGGGCAGGCCGACCAGCTCGGTCACGGGCGGCGCATCGAGGAGCGAATAGCTGTGGAAGGCCCATTTCCCCGAAGGCGAGATGTCGAACCGATGGACGCCGCGCGCGACCGGCGGGCCGATCCGCTCGGGCTTGCCCTCGCCGTCCATCCGGACCCGGTAGAGAAACCGCTTGGTCGCGTCCTCGGGCGAAGCCGTGACGTAGAGCCGGCCGCCCGCGTCGTCGACGGCATCGACGCCGACCACGTCGTACTCGCCGGGCGTCAGAAGGCGGACGTCCTTCCCGTCGCGGGAGATCGCATAGGCATGGCGCCACCCGTCCCGCTCGCTCAGCCAGAATAATGATTTGCCGCCGCCCAACCAGACGAAATCGTCCATGGTCTCGACCCAGGCCTCGTCTTTGTCGACGAAGACGGTCCTTGCCGCGCCGGTGGCGGAGTCGGCGATCAGCACGGTGTTGGTGTTCTGAAGCCGGTTGAGGTGCTGAAAGACGACTTCGCGGGAATTACCAGCCCAGTCCATGCGGGGAATGTACGTGTCGCGGGGATCGCCCGGCGCCTTCATCCAGACGGGATACCCGCCCGAGACCGGCACGACACCGATCCGGACGGCGGAATTCCTCTGCCCGGCCTTGGGATACTTGAAGCTGATCGTCCGGGGATAGAGGGCGCTGGTGTTGTCGATCATGGTGAAGACCGGAACGCCCCGCGTGTCGAACCGCCAGAAGGCGATGAGCGCGCTGTCGGGGCTCCAGCGGAACCCATCCCGCAGGCTGAACTCCTCCTCGTAGACCCAGTCCGAAGTGCCGTTGATGATCTCGTCGTTCCCGTCGAAGGTCAGCCGATTGACCGTCCCGGAAGCCAGGTCCTCGATATAGATGTCGTTCCTGACGACATAGGCGGCGTTCCGCCCGTCGGGCGAGAGCTTGGCGAACATCAGGCTCGACGGCTCAAATTCCCGGCCCAGCCGGCGGAGCCGGCCCGTGCTCATCTCGTAGGTCCAGAAATCACCGCGCGTATTCTGCCGCCAGACGCGCTTGGAATTGGTGAAGAGGATCAGGACCTTGCCGTCGGGCGACCATTCGTAGCTCTCGATGGCGATGGGGTCGGAGGCCCCGGTCGGCACGAGCTTCACCGCCGGGACAAGCACGGACTTGAGGCCGGACACGGCGCGATACAGAACCAGGTCGCGTCCGCCTTTAAGATCGGGACTCGGCTCCAACGTCGTGTACGTCTCGCCGTCCCTCATCCAGCGGGCCGGGCCGAACCGCTCGGCCGCGAAGTCGCGGGAGGCAAAAATGCGATCGAGAGTCAATAGCGAAGCGTCGGCGGCTTTCTCCTGGGACATCATCCCGATGGAGAGAAAGGCCCCGATCGCCAGGACAGCGAGAACGATTCGAGGGGCGCGCGTTTTCATGGCCGTTGGACTCCTTGGTCTGTCAATTTCACGACATAGGTCTTCCCGGGTTCGCTCGGAAACTCGATGACTCCGAGCTCCGGGTGGGCCGCGCGGACGGCGTTCCCGGCTTCGGTCGCCGCGGCCGGACTTTGCGTCCGGACCCGGCAGACCCGGCCGAGCTTGGACAGGATCGAGGCTTCCGCCAAACGGCCCCCCTGCCAACGAAGTCCGACCTCGAAGCCGCCGCGAGCCAGAAGCCCGGCCGCCTCGCCCTCGGTCCAGGCCGCGGGCAGGGCGGGCAGAAGTGAGATCTCGCCTTCGTGCGACTGCAGGATCAGCTCGGCCAGCGCCGCAGCGAAGCCGAAGGCGCCGTCCACCTGCATCGCTCCCGAACAGATTGAAAACAGGCTGTCGGTCGTATATTTCCGCGCGGCATAGGCGAAGTTGTCCATGGCTTTCGCAGCGTTTCCCAGCCGGGCCCAGCAGGCCGCCTTCCAGGCCGAGGACCAACCGTTGCCCGGTAGGCCCCTCTGCTCCAGGACGACTTCCGCCCCTTTGGCCAAGGCCGGCGTCCGGTGTGCCGAAATCTCCTTGCCGGGGAACAGTCCCCAGAGCCCAGAAATGTGGCGATGGCTCTTCTCGGTCTCGTCCCAATCCTCGAGCCATTCCTGGAGGTTGCCGTTGCGCCCGATTTGCGGCGGGGCCAGGCGGGCTTTGGCGGCGAGGACCTTCCGCCGGAAGTCCGGATCGAGGCCCAGGATCTCGGAGGCCCGGGCGGCCTCGGCGAACAGCTCGCCGACGATCTGCATATCGATCGCCGACCCGGCCGCGATCGAGGTCCCGGTCATGAAGCCGGTGATCTCGTCGAAAAACTTCACCGCCGCCGGCCCGGCCGGAAAGTTCTCGGGCGAGGTCGACGGATTCGTCACCAGCCAACCCAAACGGGGATGCGGGACGAGAAAATCGAGGAAGAACTCCGCGGCGCCCCGCAGGACGGGATAAAATTCCTTCAGGAAGGCCTCGTCCCCGGTGTAAAGATAGTGCTCCCAAAGATGGGTGCAGAGCCAGGCCCCGCCGGTCGTGAAGGCGCCCCAGCTCGGGCCGTCCATGGGAGCGGCCACCCGCCACAAGTCCGTATTCTGATGGTGGACCCAGCCCTTGGCGCCGTAGTGCTCGCGGGCCACCTGGGCGCCTTGGTCCGTCAGTTCCCGGATCATCCGGAAGAGCGGCTCGGCGCACTCGCCCAAGTTCCCGACTTCGGCCGGCCAGTAGTTCATCTCGGTGTTGATGTTGGTCGTGTACTTCGAGTCCCACATCGGGTTGGAATCCTTGTTCCAGATCCCCTGTAGGTTGGCCGGCTCGTCCCCCGGACGGGAGGAGGAAATCAGCAGATAGCGCCCGAACTGAAAGACGAGGGCGGCCAAGGCGGGGTCGTTCCTCCCGTCGAAGGCCTTGAGCCGCTGGTCGGTGGGAAGCTCGGATTCGGCGGAGACAGGCAGGCTCCAACGGACGCGCCGGAACAGCCGGCGGTGCTCCCGCAGATGATCTTCGCGGAGAGCGGCGAAGGGCTTGCCCGCCGCGGCCCGCAGGACGGCCGCGACTCGGGCGGCCGGATCGCCGCCAACATCCTTGTAGCTCACAAAGCTTGTCGCCGCGGCAATGAGCAGGGTTGCGGCGTCGGCGTCGTCGACAAACAGCTCGTCCCCGACGACACGCACCGATCCGCCCTCGGCGACGGCCTTAAGCCGGGCCTGGTAACGGAGCCGGCCCTCGACCCCCATATAAGCGGCGGATTTCCCGTTCAGAACGAGGCCGTCGGGCCCCAAGCCGTCCATCCGGAAGTAATCCGTGGCGTAGTTGGAATGGGCGGCGTTGCGAAAGCCCCGGAGCTGCGCTCTGAACGAAATCCGGCCGGGCCGATCGGCGGTCAGACGGACGACGACGACCTGGTCGACCGGGCTGGCGAAGACTTCCCGGACGTAGCGGACGCCGCCCTTGGTGAAGCTCGTCGCGGCAATGGCCTCGTCCAGGTCGAGCTGATGCCGATAGTTCGCGGCCGGGACGTCGGCCGGAAGCGTCAGGATCAAGTCGGCCAGGGGTTGATATTTCATCTGCTCGACGGGGTAGCCCATCAAGCGGCGCCCGAACAGAGTGTGGGCCTTCCGGTATTCCCCGGCGAAAATCAGGCGTTGGATTTCGGGCAGGGCTTCCGCCGCTCCCTTGACGACCGTGGAATAAGGGCCGCCCGACCAGAGGGTGTCTTCATTGAGCGTGATGCGCTCTTCCTCGGTCCGGCCGAAGACCATGGCCCCCAGCCGGCCGTTGCCGACCGGAAGCGCGTTTTCCCACTTTTCGGCCGGATGGGAGTACCACAGGACCAAGCCGCGAGCGGCGTCCTGGGCCGCCGCCGCCGGACCGGCGGGAGCGAGGAGCCGGATCGTCAGGAGAGCGAAGATGATCGCGGGCGGGCGCATTTTCATGGCCAATCGGCTCCTTCACGGGAATACGGCGAGGCGCCGGCGCTCAAGGCGGCGTCACGGCCGGCATTGGCCCGAGGTCGGGTCGCATAGGAAGCCCAGGGCCATATCGCGCTCCCCATCCATCACGACCCGGATCTCCTGGCCTTCGGCCACGGCGGGGACGTCGATCACCCGCAGCACCGGCGAGAGATACTCGTACTCGGGCAGAAGATCGGCCAGAGCGTTGGGCGAGGCGCGGAAGAAGTCCTGGGCAAAGACCGCCCCCTCATCGTCCGGGTAAAGGGCCAGGTAGCGGATGCGGGCTTCGACCAGATCCTGGAAGAAATGGGTCCCGAAGGACAGGTCCGGGACGTAGTTGCCGATTTTGCGGGCGATCTCGATCAGCATGGCAGAATTATTGATGTCCGAATAGGTCACCTTGACGCCCAGCTTGATGTCGCCCCGGCTCCCCCAGCGGCCCGGCCCCATCAGGATGAACGACCGGCGCGGGAGGAGCGAGTTGAGCCGGGACACGGCGTCCCCGACGGCCACCATATCGGCCAGCGAGGTGATCTGGCCATACTGCTCGGGGTCGACATAGACGACCGTCCGGATGCCGTGGACATGGGCATTGGTCACGTACTTGGCGGCGGAGAAGAGCTTCTTCTTCTCCGGCACCCAGGCCGGGATGGCCACCGGCTCTTCCTCGTCCAGCCGGCTTTGCGGCCGGCATTGCAGAATGTAGAGGTCTTTGCCGTCGTGGGCAAACTCGATGTCCATGGGCATCCCGAAGGTTTCGCGCAGGGCCCGCATGATCTCGCGCATCTGTTTGAGGAAGGGCGTCGCCTCGAACAGGCCAGCGAAGGTGACGACGGCCTCGTTCCCGCCGGGCTCGTCCAGGGCCTTGTTGGCGCGGCGGACGACGTTGCCGTCCCAGACCGAGAGGATGCGGTCCCAGAGCGGGTAGTCCGTCCCGACTTCGCGAACGAGGGCCTCGATGGGGTGGGTCTCGAAGCGGCGCGTCTCCAGGTTGATGACGTCGATGGAGCGTTGGGAATAGTGGACGATCTGTTCCGGCGTCTGGTTGACCTTGAGCCCGGGCTGGCCGGGGCTGATGAGCACGGGATAATCGTTGCCCACCCGGTCGACGGCCCGGGTCCCCAGGCCCGTCACCAGGCGCAGGACGCCGTCCTCGCGGCGGATGCGGGGCGACCAGCGGAATTCGTTGTTGTTGAAGGCGACCCCGGCAAAGGCCGGGAAGAAATACTTCCCCACCCGGGTCCCGACGACCCGCTGGATAAGGACGCCCATCTCTTCGTAATAGTCGAGCAGGCCGCGCTCGGACCGGTACTGGATGGCATCGGGGTTGAAGATCGAGGCATAGACCTCGGCCACGGCGTCGATCAGGGCGGCTAGGCGCTCTTCCTTGGTGCCGGTGTTGGCCAGGAAGAGGCTGCGATATTTGCCCGAGAAAGCCGATCCCCGGCTGTCCTCGAGGAGGCTCGAAGAGCGGACGATGAGCGGCATCTCCCCGGCGTCCTCCAGGATGAGCTTGAGCTGGGAGTGCATCTCGGGCGAGAAGAAGGACTGCTTGCAGACCTGCTCGAGGTAGGGGAAGTTGTGGCGGATCTCCTCGATCGGCTGGAACTTGAAGCTCTGGAAGTCCTCCAGGAAGTTGTAGTGGATGAAGTCCATCAGCCCGTCCGAGGCGACGAACCAGGATTCGGGGGTCTTGAACTCGCCGATGGCCGGATCGGTCCGGACCTTGGTCCGCAGGATGTGCTCGGCCAGAACCATGCCGGCGGACTTGCCGCCCAGCTTGCCGGTGCCCTGGCTGGGGCCGAAGACCCGCGGCAGGAGGCGGCCGAAGTCGTGGACCGAGAGGTGCTCGCGGGCGATCCGGATGAACTGCAGGCGCTCGCTGAGAAACCGCCGGACCAGCGCGATCCGGGCCTGCAGATCGTCGGCCGCGGACAGGGCCTGCTCGGCCTCCCGGGTCGAACGGCAGAAGCGGTTGACGATCTCCTTGATCTCGACCAGCGAGATCTCCCGCTTTTCGGTGGCGACCATGAAGAAGCCCAGCTTGTCCTGGCGCATCCACTGCTTGATCAGCCCGGCCAGCTCGGCATCGGGCAAGGCCAGCGAGGCGATCCAGAGAGCCTCCTCGAAGACCTTGTCCAGACGCTCGACATTCTGCTTGGGGTGGGGCTGATTGTCCTCCCCCTCGTCCTCGGCCCGGGCATAGGCATCGGGCGTCAGGTGGTAGAGCAGACCCTGGACGCCCGGGACACCCTGCCAGTGGAGGTGGTTCATCAGCCGCCGCAGGACGCGCCGGTAGAGCATCGGGTCCGTCTCTCGGATGAGGTCCAGGATGACCTGCCAGTCGGGCTTGCGCCGGGCGGCCGGATCGACGAGCACACAGGTCCCGTCGATCGGAAGAGTCCCTTCCCATTCTTCGAACTGGCGGCCCAATCGGTTTCCGATGAGCTCGATGAGCTTCTTCTCCTCCAACAGGAAGGGATCCTCGCGGCTGATCGGGAGATTGTCGCTGTAGCAGACTTCGACCCAGCCGGACGGCGCGCCGTGAGTTTTCAACGGGACGCGCAGGGTCCAGCGGGTCTCCTCGAAGCCGGGGGTGTGGAAGACGGCCTTATGGTACTTGATCCGGGCCCGGCACAGGTCGGCGTACTGCCAACCCATGGGGATGGTGTTCACCACTCCCTGCAGGATCTTCTCGGAAGACAAGCCGGGCGTCTCGAGGATGGCCACAATCCGCTGGAGGCACTCCAGCTCCTTGACCCGCTCGCGCAGCGGCCCTCCGGGGAGTCCGGCCGCCGAATTGCTTGTGCCCATGCCCGCCTCCGTTGGATGCAGGTATCCTATCATGAGGGGCGGGCGGGAGGAAGAGAAAACCGGCCTGCCCACCCCTGCGGAAGCAGGAGTGGACAGGCCGGGGAAAAGCGGCGCGGGCCGAGCCGGGATCAGACCCAGCCGCGCAGGTGGCAGGCCTGGGCGACGCGCTGGACGGCGATCATGTAGGCCGCTTCGCGCATGTAGACGCCCTTCTTGCGGGCCAGGTCGGAGACGGCCTTGAAGCCGGCCGTCATCTTTTCGTCCAGGCGGGTCAAAACTTCTTCCCGGGTCCAGTAATAGTTCATGTTGTTCTGGACCTGCTCGAAGTAGCTGCAGGTGACGCCGCCCGCATTGCACAGGAAGTCGGGGATCATGAAAATGCCGCGCTTCTGGATCTCGGCGTCGGCCTCGGGGGTCGTCGGGCCGTTGGCGCCCTCGGCGATCAAGCGGACGCGCTTGTGGATCTTGCCGACGTTGGAGCCGGTGATCTGGTTCTCCAGAGCCGCGGGCACCAGGAGGTCGGCCTCCTGCTCGATCCAGGCGTCGCCGGCCAGGATCTCGTAGCCGGCCTTGCGGGCCTTGGCCTTGTCGATCGCCCCGAATTTGTCGGTGATGGCCATCAGCTCGTCGGGATCGATGCCGCTTTCGCGCTTGATCGTGTAGGAGGCCTGGTCGGTCTGGTCCCAGCAGGAGACGCAGACGGCCTTGCCGCCGTATTCCCGGAACAGCTTGACGGCATATTGGGAGACGTTGCCGAAGCCCTGGAAGGCGCCGACCGACTTCTTGATGTCGATCCCCAGCTCCTTCATAGCCTCGCGGACGGTGTACATGACGCCGTACCCGGTGGCCTCGGTCCGGCCGAGCGAGCCGCCCATGCCCACCGGCTTGCCGGTGATGAAGCCGGGGAACTTGGCGCCGCGGATCTTCTCGAACTCGTCCAGCATCCAGAGCATGTGCTGGCCGTGGGTCATGACGTCGGGCGCGGGGACGTCCTGCTCATGACCGACGTTCATGGCCACCTGGCGGATCCAGCCGCGGCAGATGAGCTCCTGCTCCCGGTCGCTGAGGTTGTGCGGGTCGCAGATGACGCCGCCCTTGCCGCCGCCGAGCGGGATGTCGACCACGGCCGTCTTCCAGGTCATCCACATGGCCAGGGCCCGGACGGTGTCGATCGTTTCGTGGGGGTGGAAGCGGATGCCGCCCTTGCAGGGGCCGCGGGCGTCGCTATGCTGGCAGCGGAAGCCTTGGAAGACCTTGTAGCTGCCATCGTCCATGCGGACGGGGACGAGGAAGTGGTACTCGCGGATGGGCCGCCGGAGCAAGTCCCGGGTGGCCTGGTCCAGGCCCAGCTTTTCGGCCACGGAGTCGAACTGCTGCTGCGCCATCTCGAAGGCGTTGAACGGCTTTTTGTCCATACATCTCCTCCTGAGAGATTCTATTATTTAAGATGATTTCATCCTCCGGGCCGAGAGTCCTTCGGCAGGCGATTTTCCGGTCCGGGGAAATAAGTAGTTTATCGAAACGGGGCTTTTAAGTCAAATCCGGGCGCGGTTTTCGGGGGCCCGAGCCGGAGGTTCGGAACGAAATCGACCTACTGAGCGTGGACCAGGCCGTCGCTCCCCCCGGCGCCGGGCGAATCCGCCGCCGCGATCCGGCGCCGGAAGACCGCACCCCACAGGACGATCTCCACGGTCAGCGTCAGAAGCGCGCCGAACAGGACATCGCTCGGGTAGTGGACGCCGTAGACGACGCGGGCCAGGCCGACCGCCGCGCCCCAAATGAAAAATCCGGCCCCCACGACGGCCCGGAGCACAGGTTTGGTCCGCGGGACAAGAAAGGCCATGGCCAACAGAACGAAGGCGGCCGCGGTATGCCCGCTGGGAAAGCCGTTGTCGTGGGCCGCCGGTCCGATTTTAAACAGCGGCAGAAACCCAAGGCCGTCGCCAGGCCGGGGCCGGCGGATAATGGCCTTCAGCCCCTGGTCCAGAAGCCCCGGGGCCAGGGCGGCCGTCAGAAGGAGGAAAGCCAGATGGGGACGGTACCTGGCCAGGGTCTTCTCCAGGCGACCGGAAACGAAGGACGCCAGGTAAGTCAGGGCGGCCATGATCACGATCGTCCAGGTCGGGACCTCGCCGTAATAATTGACCAGCCACCAGAACGAGAAATCGGCATGTGAATTGGGCAAAGCCTGGGCGGCGGACGAGAGGGCCAAATCCTGGCGGGCAAAGATAAAAGCCAGGACGATCGCCACAAGCAGGCCGGAGACCAGGAGGGCCAGAACGCGGGGGGTTAAGAAATTTGAGAGGTTGCCCTCGCGGCGACTGGCTTGCGCTTGTCGCGACGAGGACGACGAAGCGTCGCCGCGCACTCGCGATGACCTCTCGTTTTGATCCATCCGTCAGCGTCCCGCCAACAGTTTTTTAATCTCGTCACGGCGGGGGGCCGAGGGCTGGGCGCCGGGCCGGGTCACGGAGAGCGCAGCGGCCGCGTTGGCAAAACGGACCGCGGCCTCGAGATCCCAGCCCTCGGCCAAGGCCACGGCCAGGGCGCCGTTGAAGATATCGCCGGCGGCGGTAGTATCGACGGCCCGGACGCGGAAGCCCGCGATCCGGCGCCGCAACCCGGGGCCGGCGACGAAGGCGCCCCTTTTCCCTAGGGTGATGACGACGGCACGGCGGACGCCGCGGCGGAGCAGACGATCGGCCGCCCGGCCGGCCGCGGCGTCTCCGTCGATCGGAATCCCCGTCAGCAGTTCCGCCTCGGTCTCGTTGGGGGTCAGAACCGAAACCATTCGCAACAGCGCCCCTGGCAAAGGCCGGGCCGGCGCCGGATTGAGGATGACGGGGACTCCCCGCTTGGCGGCCAGTGCGGCCGCGGCCAGGACGGTATTGAGGGGGATTTCAAGCGACAGAAGGACGGCCCGCGCCGCCGCAATTGCCGGCCCAGCCTTCCGCACGTCTGCCGGGGACAGCGCCGCATTGGCGCCCGAGGCGACGGCAATGCTGTTCTCACCGTCGGCCGCGACGAAGATCAGCGCGGTCCCGGAAGGCCGGATCGGGTCGCGGGCCACGAATTGAGCCCGGATCCGATCGGCCGCCCAGCCCGCTACGGCCCGCTCGGCGAAAACGTCCCGGCCGACGCGGGCGACCAAGGTGACGTCGCCGCCGGCCCGAGCGGCCCCGACGGCCTGGTTGGCCCCCTTGCCTCCGGCAGCCATGGCAAACTCGCCGCCCATTACGGTCTCGCCCGGTCGGGGGAGGCAGTCCAGCCGGATGATCATGTCGGTGTTCGAGCTGCCGACGACGACGAGCTTCGGCTTCATCGGATCGTTTCTCCGCGGCCACTATAGGACGCCGCCGGAACGCTGTCAAGGCAAAGGGAATCCATTGTCTAATCAACGGGATGGGGTCCGGCACCGAGCTCAGGCGCCGGGCCGGCCCGATTGACTTTTGGCGGCGCATCGATAAAATAGGCTCCTTTTAACTACCGTCATCCGCCTTGGGAGGTCGCATGAACCTGCTCGGCTTGGCCCGCCACGGGCTCAACAGCTTCGAACAAGTCGCCATCCTCAGCGTCGTCCTGGTCGCCTTCATCAGCCTGTTTTACGCCTGGATGCTGCGCGGCAAAGTCATGAAGAAGGACAAGGGCAGCGCCAAGATGCAGGAGATCTGGCTGGCCATCAGCGAGGGAGCCGAAAGCTACCTCGGCCGTCAGCTCAAGACCATCCTGCCGTCCATCGCCTTCCTCACCGTCCTCCTCTTTTTAAGCGTCTACATCGTCCCGCCCAGCCGGGAGGCACTCGAGGAGTTCCCCCGCAACACCCTGCTCATCATCGCCGTCGGCCGTTCCATTGCCTTTATCCTGGGGGCGCTCTTCTCGCTCATCGTCGGCCAGCTCGGCATGCGGATGGCCATTCAGGCCAACGTCCGGGCGGCCTCGGCGGCCCGCCGGAGCTTCAACGAAGCCCTGACCATCGCCTACTACTCCGGGACCGTCACGGGCATGCTGACCGACGGCCTGGGCCTGTTCGGCGGCACCATGATCTTCATCGTCTTCGGCAAGGCCGCCCCCGACGCCCTGCTCGGGTTCGGGTTCGGCGGCACCCTGCTGGCCCTGTTCATGCGGGTCGGCGGCGGCATCTACACCAAGGCCGCCGACGTCGGGGCCGACCTCGTCGGCAAGGTCGAGAAGGGCATCCCCGAGGACGACCCGCGCAACGCCGCGGTCATCGCCGACCAGGTCGGCGACAATGTCGGCGACTGCGCCGGCATGGCCGCCGACATCTTCGAGAGCTACGAGGTGACGATCGTCTCCGGGCTGATCCTGGGGTTGGCCCTGATGGCCATCGACCCCACCCACAGCCTGAAGTGGATCGTTTATCCCCTGATCATCCGGGCCATCGGCGTCATCAGCTCGATCCTGGGCACCTTCACCGTCCCCATCTGGGAGAAGTTCCCGGTCAAGTTCCTGCGGTCCCACGACGCCGAGGAATCCATGTTCCGGTCATACGAAGTGTCCAGCGTCAACACCATCGCCTGGGCCTTCGTCGTGGCCGTCCTCTACGCCAAGGACTGGAAGATGGCCATGCTGACGACGATCGGCGTCGGGCTGGCCGTGGCCTTCAACCCGCTGACCTCCTACTTCACCTCGACCAAGAAGAAGCCGGTCAGGGACATCGTCAAGGCGACCAAGACCGGCTCGGCCACGACCATCCTATCCGGCTTGGCGGTGGGCATGGAATCCACCGTTTGGGCCCTATTCGTTATCGTCCTCAGCTTCATCGGGGCCATGCTCCTGTACGGCGGCTACGGCAATCCGCTTTATGTCCTGTACGCCGTGGCCATGATCGGCATCGGCATGCTCAGCCACACCGGCAACAACGTGGCCATGGACTCGTACGGGCCGATCTCGGACAATGCCAACGGCATTGGCGAGATGGCCTGGCACGACATGGACGACGAGGAGACGCGGAAGGCCCGCCAGATCATGGCCGACCTGGACGCCGTCGGCAACACGACCAAGGCCATCACCAAGGGGGTGGCCATCGCCTCGGCCGTCATCGCCGCGGTTTCGCTATTCGCCTCGTTCATCACCGACGTCGGCATCGTCCAAGTCCGGCTGGGCTTGCCCAAGCTGACCTCGATTCGGGTCTCCGAGACCAGCGTCTTCGTCGGGCTGCTGCTCGGCGGGGCGCTGCCCTGGCTGTTTTCCTCGCTCTCGATCAAGGCCGTCACCAGGGCGGCCGGGCTGATCGTCGAGGAGGTCCGACGCCAGTTCCGCATCCCCGGTCTGATGGAAGGCAAGGTCAAGCCCGACTACGCGCGTGTCGTCGGTATCTCCACCACGGCCGCCCAGAAGGAGCTCATCCCGCTGGCCATCATCTGCGTCCTGATGCCTCTCGCGGTCGGCCTGAGTCTGGGTGTCGAGGCCCTGGGCGGCTTCCTGGCCGGGATCATCTTGAGCGGCCAGCTGCTGGCCGTGTTCATGTCCAACGCCGGCGGGGCCTGGGATAACGCCAAGAAATCGGTCGAGGATCAGCCCCGCGACTTGGAAGCCAACACCGGCAAGGGCTGCGAGGCCCACAAGGCCTCGGTCGTCGGCGACACAGTGGGCGATCCGCTCAAGGACACCGCCGGCCCGGCCCTCAACCCGATGATCAAAGTCGTCAATATGGTCAGCCTGATCGCGGCCCCCGTCATCGTCAAGTACGGCAAGATGAGCTGGGGCCTGGGCGCCGTCGTGGTCGTTCTGGCGGCCATCATGGTCTGGGCCATCCTGCGCAGCAAGCGCGACGCCCC